>CABSXY010000104.1 GCA_902481695.1 uncultured Haemophilus sp.
CCAAGGCCGCATTCGGATCCGTATTTAATTTCATTTTTACGGTGACCATTGACGTACTTGGGCTAGAGCTTGAAGACATATAGTCCACATTGTCCGCTTGTGCTACCGCTTCTTCAATTTTTGAAGTAACAAACGCTTGAATTAAGTTTGCATCCGCTCCTGGGTAAACCGTGCTCACCGTAATCACCGTCGTGGTCATTTTCGGATATTCACGCACAGCCAATTTCGAGATCGCTTGTAATCCTAAAATAATGATTAACAAGCTAATCGAAACCGCCAAAACAGGACGACGAATAAATATATCGGTAAATTTCATTCGCTTTTCCTAATTAAAGATTCGTTTTATTCGCAGGTTGTTCAGTACCCACGCCCGCTTTATCTGCAACAGAGACTAATGAGCCGTTACTTAAGTTTTGCTGACCACCAGTCACAATTTTATCGCCGACTTTAACTTCATCGCCTTTTAATTGTGCATAAATACCTTGACGATCTTTCGTAAATACAGTGATTGATTTTGCACGGTACATATTTGCCGCTTTTTCTGCACCACCTAATTTCTCAATATCTTCATCAGAAAGTGCGGTCAAAATATAAAGCGATTCGCCATACATGTTGTAGCTCACTGCCACTTGTGGCACAACGATTTGATTATGCTCAGTTGGTAAAGCGACATTTAAGCGAGTAAACATTCCGGATAATAATTTTGCACCATCTTCTGGCTCAAATGTTGCTTGAACATCAACTAAACCCGTTGAAGAATTAATTGCAGGCTCAATTGCAGTAACCTTAGCAGCAAAGGTTTCACCTTTACGCGCATCTGCCGTAGCCGTTACTTTTTGACCTATATGCAATTTATCTAATAGGTTTTGAGCAATCGCAAAATCAACTTTCATAGAAGAACGATCTTCTACTCGCACAATTTCAGTACCGTTTGAAACGTACTGACCGACATTAACTTTCACGATACCGGCTTTACCATCAAATGGTGCCACGATTTGGCGACGTTCAATTGCTGCTTTTAATGACTCAATATTTGCTGCTTGTGCTTCATAAGCTGCTTTTGCATTATCTAATTCTTGACGAGAAACTGCCCCGCTGCCCGCAAGGTTTGCATAACGTTGATAAGTTTGACGTAATGACACCACTTGAGCTTGTGCGGCTTGTAAGCTTGCACGCTCAACTGAGCTATCTAACTCAACTAACAAATCACCTTTTTTCACGCTCTGTCCATTTTGCACGAGCACTTTAGACACGGTTCCTGCACTTTGAGCGCTTAACATCGCCCCTTGATTCGGACGAACAATACCTGTCGTTTCAATGATTGGCGTCCATTCTGAAGCCTTAACTGTCATTGCAGTCACAGGAGAGGCTGTTTCTGGTTGATTTGCTAAGAAATCAGCAATGCCTTTTGCCTTCATTTGATTAAGAAAAATCATTGCTGCAAAAATTAACACAAATACGCCTAACGCTAATTTCAAAAAGAAAACATGCAAACGCTTTGGTCTATTAGTTTGAGTTATACTCATTTGGAAAACTCCATTAAGACAATAAAATGACTACTTCTGAATTGCACGCCAAGAGCGTTCAATGACAGATTCTAACATCGCATCGGTTACTGCCGTACCGAGAAACTTGATATCTGAGGCTAAAACTATTGCCGTTTTAAGACTCAGCAAAAATAACATGTGAGGATCTAAATCAGCTAACACATTTGCGGCTTGTCCCTTGAGACAAAACTGATCCCAACACGAAAACTCCATTTCTTTGCAGGTTTCAATAAACTCTGGTAAAGATCGATATTGGTTCATATTTGATAGAATCGTTGGATTTTCTTGAAGAAAATGCCAAATATTCCACCACATTTTTCTGTATTGCTCGAAAAAAGATTGGCTTTCATCAAAACCTTCTTCAATCGCCATAACAAACTTATTGAACACTCGACGAGCAAATTGTGCTAATAACTCGTCTTTACTCTTAAAATAAAGATAAATCGTACCTGCTGCGATGCCTGCTTCCTTAGCTAACTTATGCATAGAAAGATGATGTAATCCTTCTTTTGCCATAAGACGATATGTTGCATCAAAGATCTGCTCACTGACATCAAGCTTCGTTTTAGAGGCTTTTACTTGTCGCATAATAAAAAATTAAATTCTTAGGGTTATATATGAGAAAGGTCATTTAAGATGAATATCAAAAATGAATGAACGTTCATTTTATTGATTTTTCATTTTTTGGCAAGAGAACAATATAAAAAAAGTGCGGTCATTTTTAACCGCACTTTTAAATTCTGAATTACATTCCAATCACAACGCAACTCGCCACTGATTTTGCTTTATCTTGTGCAGCTGTTGCGGCATCTCGACTACCAAATGGTCCCACGCGTACTCGGTTCCATTCTTCACTTGTCGCAATTTGTGCATTCACACCCGCCATCGCAAGGCGACCTTGTAAACTTTCTGCTTGTGCACGATTTTTAAATGCTCCACATTGTAAACCAAATTTTTTGCCGCCAGCCTGTACTTGTTGTTCAGCGGGTTTCGGTTCTACTTTTTTCGGTTGCTCAGTTTTAGCAGGTTCCGTTTTTGCGGGTTCAGCTTTCACCACTTCTACTTTTTTCGGAGGTTCAGGTACTTTTTTCGGAGGTTCAGGCTTTTTAACTGGCTCTGTTTTTTTAACTGGCTCAGGCTTTTTCACTTCCGTTTTTGCTGTTTGCTGTAGCTGTGTTGGCTGAGCTTGCACTGTCTGTGCTGGTTGAGCTTGCTGTGCTTGAGCCGCGGCTTTTTCCGCACTCGCCGCTTCTTGCTCTTTACGTTGAGCTTCTAATTTTTTCGCTTCTTCTGCCGCTTTTTGTTCTTTTTCCATTTGAATAAGCACTTGACGCTGTTCTTCCGTTAAACGCATATTTTTTTCAACAGAAGAAGGATTATTATCCACCGGTACCGTACGGGTTTCTAATTCTTTAATGTAGTGCCACACTTCTTCTGGGCGATTTGGTAACACACTTTTCGGTTGCGGTTTTTCCGGCTGAACATTTGTCGTCACTACAGGTGCTGGTGTTTTACTTTTTAAGAAGTAAAGCCCTAACCCAAAACCTAATACCGCCACCAACGCAAGAACAATTAAGGTATTGCGATTAAAACTTTTCTTTGCTTTCTTTTTATTATTTTTTGAGCCGCTTCGACCGGCAAAATCTCGATGAGCCACGATAAAATCCTAAAATATTCGATAAATTAAACTTAGAGTATAAAAAACGCTTAATTCTACTGAAAAACAGTGCATTTTTCTAGGGAATTTTTGCTAACTCAAATCCAATGGATCTACGTCTAAAATTAACCGCACTTGAGAAGACTTTATCAGCTCTGGGGAATATCGACTTAATACCGCCTGTAATTGTTTCCGAGAAGTATGCTGTAATAATAACTGCCAGCGATACTGCCCCGCTTTTTTGCTGAACGGTGCGGGAATCGGCCCCAACACTTGCAAGCCTTCTATTTTTTGTTCATAGAAAAAAGAGGCCAATTGCGACAATGCATTTTCCGCCTCTTCAGAATGACGACATTGTGCTTTAAACAACGCTAGGAAACTAAATGGAGGCAAGCCCATATTATGCCGCAACTTCAAGGTTTCTTCTGCAAAGGCTTGATAGCCCTTTTCAAGCAAGGTGGTTAATAACGGATGATCCGGATAATGTGTCTGTAAAACCACTTCGCCCTGTTTTTCCGCTCTGCCTGAGCGACCTGCCACTTGTACATAAAGCTGCGCCAAACGTTCTTCGGCTCTGAAATCAAGGGAAAACAAGGCATTATCCACATTCACTAACGCAACCAAGGTGACATTCGGGAAATGGTGTCCTTTGGCTAACATTTGTGTGCCAATTAAAATCTGGCTTTTACCTTGCTGAATATCCTCTAAATAACCTTCAAGTTTGCCTTTTCGTGCCGTGCTGTCACGATCGATACGTGCAATATTATATTGAGGAAAACGTGCTTTTAGGGTTTCCTCCAGTTGTTCCGTGCCTAAACCCGTTGTGACTAAATGCGTTGAACCGCAATGACCACATTGCATCGGCACTGTTTTTTGCGCACCACAATGATGGCAACGTAAAACGCGCTGGTGTTGGTGATAAGTATAAGGTTTTTCACAATGATGACATTCATCAATCCAGCCACATTCATGACATAACAACACGGGGGCGAATCCACGTCGATTAAGGAATAACAATACTTGATTGCCTTTTTCTAAGTGTTCTTGCATACGTTGCAATAGCGGTTCGGATAAGCCGTTTTGAATTCGTTGATGTTTTAAATCAATCACAAACTGGCGAAGTGCGGTCGCATTTCCGGCTCTTTTTGATAAGACCAAATGATGATATTTACCATTTTGTACGTTATTTATACTTTCCAAACTTGGTGTGGCAGAACCTAATAAGATAGGAATATTGAGTTTTTGAGCAAGCACAATGCCTAAATCTCTAGCATGATAACGCCAACCATCTTGCTGTTTAAACGAGCCGTCATGCTCTTCATCTAAAATGATTAAGCCGAGATCTGAAAACTGGGTGAAGAGCGCTGATCTCGTGCCGATCACGATTGCACTTTGCCCCGTTCTTGCACGCTCCCAAACATTTAAGCGCTGTGTATCATTCAAGTTGGAATGCAATACATCAATTTCCACATTAAAACGTGCTCGGAAACGTCTCACTGTCTGAGGGGTAAGCCCAATTTCAGGAACAAGCACTAAAACCTGTTTGCCTTTTTTTAAGACTTCTTCAATGTATTGCAGATAGATTTCAGTTTTACCCGAACCGGTCACGCCCTCTAACAACCACACATTAAAGCCTTCTTGGAAAAGCAACTGGCTAAATGCAAGGGCTTGTTGCTTGTTTAAAGTCAATCGGTTATCAAGATTAACTAAAGGGTTATCCCCTAGAACTTGTTGCCAACTTTTTTGTTCAGTAGGCACAATCACTTCTTCGACATAATCTTTTCCCTTAAGGGCTGACCAAATCGCAGAACTGATCTCATTGTTACCTTTTTCTAAATCTTGCGTGAGCAATAAATTTAAAGCTTCAATTTGTTTTTTGGCGCGTTTTAATTCACCCGATTCTAATGCTTGTTTTCCAAGTTCCGTAATACGCCAAAAAGTGCGGTCATTTTTAACCGCACTTTCTCCATTACGGAGTTTTACTGGCAACGCTTGAAACAACACATCGCCTAAGGCTGCACGATAATAATTAGCCGACCAAGCTAACCAATCCCACGTTGTCGAATTAAAGAGCGAGTCAGCATCAAGCACATCAATAATCGGTTTTAACTTTTCTTTTGCGACATCCGAAGAAGCGGGCAAATCTACCACGATCCCGACTCGTTTTTGCGAACCAAAAGGCACCAACACTCGTCCACCAACGATTGGCGTCAAGTCGGGCGAATAGAGATAATCAAAAAATCGGGGAAGCGGTACGGCTAATGCAACTCGGACAATATTCATAACAAAAAAACAATTAAAAATTTTCGCTATTATACGGGAATTAGGTGGAAAAATCCCACAACCTTGCCTTTTAGTGTATAATCGCCGCCAATTTTAATTAAGCGAATAAAAACCATGACAGAAGAGCAAAAAACCTTTGCTGATCAAAAACGTAAAACCATTGAAACGGCTGAATTTACAGAAGATGGTCGTTATAAACGTAAAGTTCGTAGCTTTGTGTTGCGGACAGGTCGCTTAAGTGATTTTCAAAAAAATATGATGAACGATCACTGGGCTGATCTTGGATTAGATTATCAAAACGCCCCTTTTGATTTTGCCGCGATTTATGGCAATACAAATCCCGTTATATTAGAAATTGGCTTCGGGATGGGTAAATCTTTAGTGGATATGGCAGAAGCAAATCCTGATAAAAATTATCTCGGTATTGAAGTACACACGCCTGGTGTGGGAGCCTGTATTGCTTATGCGGTAGAAAAAGGCGTGAAAAACCTTCGCGTAATTTGCCATGATGCCACTGAAATTTTACGTGATTGTGTAAAAGACGGCGAGTTAGGTGGTTTACAGCTTTTCTTCCCAGACCCTTGGCATAAAGCAAAACATCATAAACGCCGTATTGTTCAACCGCACTTTGTAGAGCAAGTCGTCCAAAAATTACAACCAAATGGCTTTATTCATATGGCCACGGACTGGGAGAACTATGCAGAACAAATGCTCGAAGTGCTTTCAGCCAATGAAAATTTAGTCAATACTGCCGAACAAGATTATATTCCACGTCCTGATTTCCGCCCTCTTACAAAATTTGAGGCGCGTGGCCATCGTTTAGGTCACGGTGTGTGGGATTTATACTTTAAGAAAAAATAATCATCGAGATGATGACTATACCCATTACCTTAACATAGGAGAACATTGAAAATGAAAACTCGTAATCAACGTCAACGTAAAAAACTTCACTTAGCTGAATTCCAAGAATTAGGCTTTTTAGTGAATTGGCAATTTGCTGAAGGAACCAGCATCGAAACTATCGATGAAACCGTTGATCGTTTTATTGCTGAAGTGATTCAACCAAACGGCTTAGCTTATGAAGGTAGCGGCTATTTACATTGGGAAGGCTTAGTTTGCTTAGAAAAAATCGGTAAATGCGATGAAAGCCATCGCCAATTAGTGCAAAAATGGTTAGAAGAGAATAAATTGCAACAAATCGAAATCAGCGAATTATTCGATATTTGGTGGGATTACCCAACCAAAAACGCATAATGTTTTAAATATTTTTAAGGGCGGGCTTTCCGCCCTTTTTAATAATCATTTTCACTTATTTCTTAACAATTTATTTACATTAATAACATATTTTAAAAATATCCTTGATCTAACTCAATAAAAGTGTATATTTTTTAAAAATTACTCCTTTTAGGTAGTTACTATTTTATCATTAGAACTAGATAATGCACCCCCTGAAAATACCGAATTTTAAAGAAAAATATGGCGATTGAGAACCCTTCTCGCAGACAGTTATTACGTGGGCAGTTTTTGCAATAGTTACAT
>CABSXY010000105.1 GCA_902481695.1 uncultured Haemophilus sp.
ACATACCACGTGCAGCAGACTCAGTGTTCACTAATGAATTCACGATACGGAATTCAAGTGTTGCAGTTGCCCCTAAGATTTCTTTTGCACGCGCAGTATCTTGAACACCTGGTAATTCGATTACGATACGTTCTGCACCTTGACGTTGGATAACCGCTTCAGCTACGCCTAATTCAGCAACACGTTTGCGTAAAATCGTTAAGTTTTGCTCGATCGCTAAGTTACGTGATTCTGTTAATGCCGCTTCAGAAAGGGCAAGGTTTAAGGTGTTGTCACCAATATCAGACACTTCTAATGTTGGGTGTAACTGACGAATAATACGCGCTGCTTTTGACATTTGGTCTGCGTTTTCTAATGTGACCGTTGTACCAAATTTGTCGCCATTTTTAATCGCCGTAAACTGAATTTTTTCTTTACGTAATTCGTTACGTAATGTGTCTTGTAATTGTTCTTGACGTTTAGCAAGCGCAGAGTTCATGTCCACTTCCATCAAGAAACGTACACCACCACGTAAGTCCAAACCCCATTTCATCGGGTTAGCACCAATGCTGCTTAACCAAGCCGGTGTTGCCGGTGCAAGGTTTAATGCCGTGGTGTAGTTGTTGCCTAGTTTTTCTGCAATTTTATCTTTGGCAAGAAGTTGGTCATCTGTGTTGTTGAAACGGGCAAGAATAGAGCCATTTTCAAGAACGATAGATTTAGTTGGAAGGTTATTTTCTTTCAGTACATTTTGTACTTCAGTTAATGCGGTGGTGTCTGCTTGTTGTCCGCGTGTACCGGAAATTTGCACCGCAGGATCTTCACCATAGATATTTGGAAGAGAGTATAAAGCACCAATGGCGACCACAAGGATCACCATTAGATTCTTCCATAATGGGTAACGATTTAACATAGTTTTCCCTTTAGGAATTTAAATTAGAGAGATTTTACAGAACCTTTCGGTAATACTGAAACGATGTAGTTACGGTTAATCGTGATTTCAGTGGTATCGTTTAAAGCGATAACAATTTCAGCACCTTCGGTTACTTTAGTGATTTTACCAATCAAACCACCAGCGGTTAATACTTCAGTGCCTTTCGCTAATTCAGACATTAATTTTTTGTGTTCTTTGTTACGTTTCGCTTGTGGGCGGTAAATCATAAAATAAAAAATTAAACCGAAGATCACGAAAATAAATAACGTGGACATTGGGCTTTGTGCTTCCATTGTGTTTTCCTTATAAATGAAAAGTTAAAAGTGTGCGTAAAATACCATAAAACGGCATTCAGTAAAAGCCGATGAAGGCAATAACAACGAGAATTTTAGGATTAATTGATTTTTTTCAAGCAAACTTCGAAGATTTGCTCGGAAAGCCAATGTTTATCCACTAATTCACATTGATTTTCTTCACAAAAAACAACAAAATTTTCTACCGCACTTTGACGATTTAATTGCAAAACTAATTCATCATTTGGCGCTAAATTTGCCAAAGCTTTCTTCGCCGTTAAAAGCGGAATCGGGCAGGAAAGTGCGGTCAAATTTAATTGATATTTCATGATTTAAGCTTGGCGACGAGCAAACATAATTTTGCCCATAGCCGTGAGTTGTTCTGCTGATAAATATTGCTTACCAAGCTCAAATAGCGGCTCTTCAAGGGCAATGTGTCTATCATAGCTCGCCACAAACAGCGTAATCAGCCTTTCATCTACATCAGTGCGTTTCTCTGCAATCAATTCTTCCAGCTGCTCGGAAAGCTTTACCCAATTTTCATGCAAGGTAACGTGCTGGCGTTCTAATTCATCCACCGACTCTTTCGCCTGAGGTGCTTTTTCAATTAAAGCGGGGAAAAAGTCTTTTTCTTCATCATCATGATGAAGTGGTGCGGCGTGATTAAAATACTGCAATATGGTTTTCACATCATTTAATACGGCTTGATTCACGCCATTTTTTTCTAAGTAGCCAGGAAGAATG
Source organism: uncultured Haemophilus sp. (assembly GCA_902481695.1). GTDB lineage: Bacteria > Pseudomonadota > Gammaproteobacteria > Enterobacterales > Pasteurellaceae > Haemophilus_D. Next base: position 1,951 of record CABSXY010000105.1, read on the forward strand.
GTGAGCTGCTTACAAAAGCGTTTCACTTTGCTATGACAGGCATAAAGCATATCAATCGGTTCATTCCAAGTGGCAAATTGTTGAGGTTCAAGGATTTGCATAAGGTTTCCTTTGTTAAAAGTGCGGTCAAAAAACATTTCATTTTTCTACCGCACTTTCATCAATTATGATTTATCCGCTAATTGTAATGGAGGAACAGGTTTGCCCATGCGAGCATAGAATTCCACCACAAAATCATCAAAACGATCGTCTTCGATAGCTTGACGAATTTCCGCCATTAAACGTTGATAATAGCGTAAATTGTGAATGGTATTTAAGCGTGCACCTAAAATTTCACCGCATTTATCTAAATGATATAAATAAGCTTTGGTGTAGTTTTTACAGGTGTAGCAATCACATTCTGGATCCAATGGGCTGGTATCATCACGGTATTTTGCATTACGTATTTTAACAATGCCGTCAGTCACGAATAAATGACCGTTACGTGCGTTACGGGTTGGCATTACACAGTCAAACATATCAATACCACGACGCACGCCTTCCACTAAATCTTCCGGTTTACCCACGCCCATTAAATAACGCGGTTTATCAGCCGGGATTTGTGGGCAGATGTATTCTAAAATGCGGTGCATATCTTCTTTAGGTTCGCCTACCGCTAAACCGCCCACCGCATAACCGTCAAAGCCAATATTCACTAAGCCTTCTAATGATACTTTGCGTAATTCTTCAAATACGCCGCCTTGGATAATACCGAATAGGGCATTTTTATTGCCTAATTCATCAAAGCGATCGCGGCTGCGTTTTGCCCAACGAAGAGACATTTCCATGGATTTTTTCGCATAATCGAAAGTCGCTGGATAAGGCGTACATTCATCGAAAATCATCACGATGTCAGACCCTAAATCATATTGAATTTCCATGGATTTTTCAGGTGAAAGGAAAATGCGCTCACCGTTAATTGGGTTTTGGAATTTCACGCCTTCTTCGGTAATTTTACGTAATTTACCTAAACTAAATACTTGGAAACCACCACTGTCAGTTAAAATCGGACGATGCCATTGCATAAAGTCGTGTAAATCACCGTGTTTACGCATCACTTCTTGACCAGGACGAAGCCACAAGTGGAAAGTATTACCAAGTAAAATCTCTGCACCTGTCGCACGCACTTCTTCTGGCGTCATGCCTTTTACGGTGCCATAAGTACCCACTGGCATAAATGCAGGGGTTTCTACGCTGAACGTGCCTTGTGGACGTTCAAATACCAAGCGACCACGACGTGCACTGCCGCTGGTTTTATCTAATTCATATTTCATTTTTTTCCTCAACGAATAAACAGTTCGTAGGTTGTTGTTCAATAAAAAAGCCTGTTAGTACAGGCTTCTTGATAGGTATTTTATGAGTTGGTTGAAAATAAGTCAAACCACTTATTCTAAGCCTTTCACATTGGGATTTTTGGTAATGAACATCGCATCGCCATAACTGAAAAAACGGTAGCGATTTTCGACCGCACTTTTATAGGCGTTCATGGTGTGACTAAAGCCGGCAAAGGCAGACACTAACATAATCAACGTACTTACTGGTAAGTGGAAGTTAGTAATCAACGCATCCACCACACGGAATGATTTGCCCGGGTAAATAAAAATAGACGTATCAGAAAAATAGGGTTCAATTAAATCTGGGTTGCCATTTTCTTCTGCCGATAGGGCAGCGGTTTCAACAGAACGCACCGATGTTGTGCCTACCGCAATGACACGTTTGCCCGCTTTCTTCGTTTCAATAATGGCATTGCAGACTTCTTGAGAAAGCTCCACATATTCCGCGTGCATAATGTGATCTTCGATATTTTCAACGCGAACAGGTTGGAATGTGCCTGCGCCCACGTGCAAAGTCACAAATTCAAAATTAACACCTTTTTCGTGTAGTTTTTGTAAAAGCTCATCATCAAAATGCAAGCCAGCCGTTGGCGCAGCCACTGCACCAGGCACTTTGTTATACACGGTTTGATAGCATTCTTGATCCGCTTCCTCATCTGGGCGATCAATGTAAGGCGGCAAAGGCATATGACCGATTTCTTGTAACACATCAAGTACATTGCGACTTTTATCCGCTAATTCCACTTCAAAAAGCGCATCTTGACGACCAATCATAATCGCTTTTACGCCATTATTTTCACCGAGTTTATCTTCGCCTAAAAATAATTCAGCACCTTCTTTCGGCGCTTTTGACGAACGAATATGCGCTAAGAAATGATGTTCACTTAAAACACGTTCCACTAACACTTCAATTTTCCCGCCACTGGCTTTTCGACCAAACATACGAGCAGGGATCACGCGCGTGTTGTTAAAAATCAACAAATCACCTTCGTCGATTAAATCTAATACATCCGTAAAAGTGCGGTGAGAAATTTCCCCGTTTTCACCATTAAGCTGTAGCAAACGGCAAGAAGAGCGATCTTCTTTAGGATAACGAGCAATCAGCTCATCTGGTAAGTCAAAATGAAAGTCAGAAACACGCATAATTGTAAATAATGAAAGCTAAAAATGGGGCATAGTCTAGAGCGAATAAGGGGGAAATACAAGGGGGAATGTTGTTGGGGATGAATCGGGTTGAGAGATAGAGTAGGAAGGTAAATATTATACTATTCAAATTTATTAAGATTTGTTTCAACGTATAGCCACCGAAGGTGGCTGGTGTAAATCTGTTTCCATGCGCACGATATTGATAGGGTTTCAACACACAGCCGCGCGGAGGCGGCTGCAAAATTATTTCATTCATTTTGTTTTCCCTTGATTGTTTCAACACACAGCCGCGCGGAGGCGGCTGCTCCCTACCTAAAAAAGCAAGAAAAATCAGCGTATTAAACTCTGTATTTCGCTAACTGATTTTATGATAAAGAGTATAGTAAGTATAACGGCCATACCGCCGTTATACAAATAGATTAACTTATCCAAATTGTTAAAGAAAATGAAGATCGCTATCCCATCAGGGTTTTAATGAGAACAACAGGTTAGCGAACTAAATGACAAGCACGTCTTTAAATACATCTACTGCCGGTTTTGCCCCATGATGCTCCACTTTATTACGCCACTTACTGCCCAAATGGTAAAAACGCAGGCTGTCACATGTGGGGTCGTAGGTTTCCAACAGTTTGTTTTTCAAAATGACCCATTGGTCAGGCGTGACATCACATTCAAATACTGAATATTGTGCTCGTACGCCGTAATCTAAGCAATGTTTTGCTATGCGGCGCAATCGCGCTTGCCCGTTTGGATCGTCAAAAGAAATGTCGTAAGTAATCAGCATTAACATAGTTTATCTCTTCAAAAACGGAGGGTATTCCGCCAAATCCCCACGCAAATGGCGCGCCAACAGCATTGCCTGAATATACGGCAGCAAACCGATTTCCACTTCTTCACCCAAAAACGGATGCACAATTTTCTCCTGCTTTTTCGCCTGCAAGGCTTGGAACAAAAGTTTACGCGCATCAGCTTTCAGGCTTACCGCGCCGCTTGCTTCGGTAACAAAATCCTGCGATTTGATTTGCCCGCGGTTAATCAGCGACAACACCAGCCTGTCTGCCCACCACGCGCGGAATTCTTCCAAAATATCCTGTGCCAAACTATCGCGCCCCGGCCGGTCGGCGTGCAGAAAGCCCACCTGTGGGTCCAGTCCCACACCTTGCAGCGCGCCGCTGATATCCTTACCTAAAATACTGTACACAAACGACAACAGCGCATTCACCCCGTCTCTGGGCGGACGGCGATTGCGCCCGTCAAAAGTAAAGCCGCTTTTTTCGCTCAAAAGCTGCCCGAACACGCCGAAATAACGCGCCGCCGCATCTCCCTCAATGCCGCGCACCATGTCCAGCTCCGCCGCGCCCTTCAACTGCCGCAGCGAAATATTCAACGAATCGACCGCACTTTGAATCGCCGCATTCTCGCCGTAATTGCGAATTTGCCGCTGAAGCACCCGCTTACTCGCCTGAATCTTCGCCGCAATGATATTGCGCGCAATCGGCACGGGATTTTGCTCCGACACCCGATACTGCGTCCGACGCAACAGCACATTACCGCTCTGCCGCCCTTGAAGCCGTCCCAAATAACGTCCGTTTTCAGTAAAAAACGCCAAATTCACATTATTTTCACCGCAAAACCCCAGCAAAAACGGCGACACCAGCACATTCCCAAAACAGAAAATATGCCCGATGGAATGCACCGGCAACTGCGCTACCTTCTTACGCTCTTGCTCCACCACCAGCGTCTCCCGCTCCTTATGCAGATAGCTGCCTTGGGTGGTGATGTAGAGCGTGTTTTGCAGTTTGCGCATGGGGAACTCCTTAAGGTTTGACCGTGCTTTTTTGGGGTGTTTGTTACTGATAGATTCTAATTCAATCTACTCTTGCTATTAATTTTTAATAATCATAAACTGTTTTATGCCGTAATTAGTTTTAAGCCATTCTCCATAGTTTTTAATAAGCAAAATTGGTTTTTCCTCATATTCTTTAAAAGGAAATTCAGATTTTGTTTCTTTTAATATGTTAATTACATTCTGGGCAAAATTTTTGATCGATGACATTTCTTCATTATGTTGTTTATTAAATAATTTGTAAATGAAATAAGATAATCTTCTTGGTTCATATTCCTGTATTGATGGCGAATGCCAGCTTATATCTGTTCCTGTTTGAGAGTACGCATAGTAATGATTTGAACTTGTTACAATTTCATGTGGAATAATAGATATATGATTTTTAAAAAATGGAATATGCTCTATCACTTTACTGTCATACGTATCTTTTATCCGCCAAAAAAAATGGGTCTAATAGATATCGATTATATAAATGGCAGCTATCAAATAATGATTTATAATATTCATCCTTATCTAAAATCAACGGAGCAACATAAATAGCGTATGAATAAGGTGGTTTATGGTGTTTTTTTAGAATGTTGTGCTGAAAATCACTTGCTGTTTTTGCTTTATCTCTT
>CABSXY010000106.1 GCA_902481695.1 uncultured Haemophilus sp.
GCAAAATCGTCTAGCCATAAGCGGTTGTTTTTCTCAAAACTCTTGAAATCAGCTTGGAATGATTGATTCGCTAAAAAATTTTTCACGGCTGTTTCTAAAATTGGACGGCGCGCGTAGAAGATACGTTCATAATCCACATTAGTTGGATCTTCACCAAAATTGACTGATGCATAATCTGCCTCTTTCAATAACCCCATTTGGGTTAATAAATCAAAATCAATAAAGTGAGTATTGCCTGCGATTGCAGAGAAAGATTGATAAGGTGAATCACCATAACTAGTGGTGGTCAGTGGAAGAATTTGCCAATAAGTTTGTTTAGTTTCAACTAAAAAATCGACAAAATCATAAGCCGATTGCCCAAAGCTACCAATCCCGAATGCATTTGGTAGTGAGGTAATGTGCATAAGAACACCACTTGAACGAGTAAGCATAATATTTCCTCTAGGAAGTTATCATTTTGGCTCATTCTAACCTAAACGTATTTTTATGCAACAACTTATACGTAAAAGTTAATAACATTTTCGTAAATTCGTGACTTTTGTCACATTTTATACGTATAACATTTATGATTTTATGATATGCTATGACGACACCTATGGAACGAACGGTCGATAAAAGGATTAAAAATGAGCAAGTACAAGCAGGTCTATAACGAGATAAAAAGCCAAATTAATAATGGTAATTTAGCGCCATTACAAGAACTCCCGAGTGAAAATGAACTCATGCAAAACTATGGTTTTTCCAAAGATACTATTCGAAAAGCGCTTTCCTTACTTGAAATTGATGGCTATATTCAAAAGCAACAAGGCCGAAATTCGATTGTTTTAGAACATGATTTATCTAAACCACAAATGCTTTCTGAAATTAAAACCGTCAGCGAATTAAATAGTGCCTCAACACACCAAGTAAAAACCACATTAACCAGCTTGTATATTGTGCAGGGTGAAGAAGAGCTGATGCATATTTTTAATGTCGATGACCAGATCGATTTCTACCGTATTGCTCGTCTCCGTGAAATTGATGGTGAAGCCGTTGAATACGAGGTTTCTTATTTTGATCGCCGCATCGTGCCTTTTATTAGCCGAGAAATCGCTGAGCACTCTATTTATCACTATTTAGAAAACGAATTAAAATTAAAAATTAGTCACTCACAACGAAAAATTGTCTTTCGTTATGCAAATGAAGAAGAAAAAAAGGCGATCGATCTTGGTGAGTATGACATGGTTGTGAATGTGACGAGTACCACTTATTTGGCTGATGGTCGACCGTTTCAATATGGGAGTATTAGCTATCGACCAGATAAAATTGCATTTACATCAACAGCAAAACGACATGTCTAGTTTTTGTAAATGATAGGTTGTTATTTAAAAAATTCATAAAAAAAGTGCGGTCATTTTTAACCGCACTTTTTATTTAAGCTATTTTAACCAAAATTGTCCTTTGAAAATTTTTCCTAATGTCATCAGCACCAAACCGCTCATCATCAAGTTAGCAAAGATAAATGCACCGTTTGCCAACCCGCTCAGTACGTTATGATGAACAAAAGAAACCGCCCCATTCGCTAAAGAAGCTAATCCGAATGAAAAAGCCCAGAACCCAATATTCAGTCCTTTTTCACTAATCCAAGGAAACAGGCGAATTAAAAAGAACATTTGTAAAAAACCGTATCCCCATAAGAGCTTAACGAAAAGATCGATCTCTCCCCCATTAAGCGATAAGTAAGCCGACGAGCCCACAAATGCTGGAGCGAGAATGATCCCCATTGTTGGACGAAATTGTGGTTCAATCTGCAACACGCGTAAACGTTGGAATAACACAGGTTCATAAATAATCCAAGCAATCATCCCTGCACCTAAGAACAAATAGCCTAAATCTTGATAGCCTAACAAGGCTAATGATGAGGCACTTGTAAAGTTAGTCGCCACAGAGGGCAAATAAAAAGGTGGCAGTGTCGATTTTTCCTCAAATGTGCCATCTTTCCATAACGCACTAATACGCACTGAGGCAAACAATAATTGCCCAATTGTCCCGATCCAAATTAATCCCTCACCAATGAGAGGAAACCAACGATACAGAACATCACCGCTTAACATCGTTGTAATCGGTATTAATGCGAGAAAAGAAAAACGTATCGGACAACAATATTCATCGCGTACTTCTTGAGAGAAATAAATCATTTTATAAATATAGCGCAAGACGAAAAGTGCCCATACTGAAACAGATGTTATGCCAATAATATCACTCACATTTCGAGAAAAAGAGAGCGTATCGCCCATATGCAACCAGGCTAAAGATAAAGCGCTTAAACCTAATGGAATCGCAAAATACCCTGTTGGTAATGGAAATGGTCGTTTATCAGTCATTATTATTCTCCTAAAAATTGATACCTTATAAGATTACCTCTAAATGCATGAATATTGATGCGGATTTATCTCAAAGACTAGAATAAAAATCTCATTTCTCTAAATGAAAGAAAGGGCTAATAAACATTAGCCCTAAATTGAATTTATATATTTTGGATTATTTGCAGATCACTTCTAATCCGCCCATGTAAGGACGTAATACTTCTGGCACCGTAATTGAGCCGTCTGCATTTTGGTAGTTCTCAAGCACGGCTACTAAAGTACGACCGACTGCTAAACCAGAACCATTTAATGTGTGTACTAGGCGAGTTTTCTTATCCCCTTTCGCTTTGCAACGTGCTTGCATACGACGGGCTTGGAAATCCCACATATTTGAGCAAGAAGAAATCTCACGATAAGTATTTTGTGCTGGCACCCACACTTCTAAGTCGTAAGTTTTGCAAGAACCAAAACCCATATCTCCGGTACAAAGTAAGACTTTACGATATGGTAGATTTAAAAGTTGTAATACTTTTTCTGCATGGCCTGTTAATTCTTCAAGCGCTTCCATTGATTTATCTGGATCGACGATCTGTACCATTTCGACTTTATCGAATTGGTGCATACGAATTAAACCACGGGTATCACGACCATAAGATCCTGCTTCAGAACGGAAACATGGTGTATGTGCGGTCATTTTAATTGGCAAATCTGCTTCATCAATAATCACATCACGTACAAGGTTGGTCACCGGCACTTCCGCTGTTGGAATTAATGCGTAAGGTTGTTCGCCTTCTAGCGCTAAAGTATGGAATAAATCTTCACCGAATTTAGGTAATTGACCTGTACCATAAAGGGTCGCATGGTTAACTAAATAAGGCACATAAGTTTCTAAATAACCATGTTGTTCGGTATGAAGATCTAACATGAATTGTGCTAATGCACGGTGCATTTTAGCAATTTGACCTTTCATTACTGCAAAACGCGCACCCGCTAATTTAGCCCCTGCAGCAAAATCTAAACCATTGGCATCTTCACCTAATGACACGTGATCTTTGATATCAAAATCAAAGGTACGCGGTGTACCCCAACGTAAAATTTCTTTATTTTCAGTGTCATCTTTACCTAATGGAACTTCATCTGCGGGAAGGTTTGGAATGCTTAATGCGATTTGATTGATTTCTGCTAACACCGCATCAAGTTGGGCTTTCGCTTCATTAAGCTGTTCGCCCATGTTATCTACTTCAGCCAATAATGGCGCAATGTCCTCACCACGTGCTTTTGCCGCGCCAATAGCTTTAGAACGCGCGTTACGCTCTGCTTGTAATGTTTCAGTTTTTACTTGTAAATCTTTGCGTTGTTCTTCTAATGCGGTAAGTTTTTCCGTATCAAGAATAAAGTTACGTTTTACTTTTAATTTTTCTGCTACTTCAGCCAGATTATTACGGAGTAAATTTGGATCGATCATTGGAATTCCCTATTTTTCATTATGAAACAGATACCTTTATTCTAGCGTGCTTTAAGCAAATAAACCAGTTAAAACCCTGATTTTTCTTTAATTAACCACTTCAAAAAACATTCAATTTTGTGACCGCACTTTGCCATAATTTAATTTTGTGATCTCTGTCAAATTCTGAGAATGAGGCACTAGAAACAGCAAAAAAAAGTTCTATAATGAAAATGAACGTTAACCAAGAGGAGTAACCTATGTTTCCTGAATTTCGCGATTTAATTACTAATCTCAAAAACAAAGATGCTTATTTTGATCGCTTGTTTGAAAAACACAATGTGTTAGACCAAGAGATCAAAAATAAGATTGATAACATAGAACTCGCTACTCATACGGAAATTGAGAACTTGAAAAAAGAAAAATTACGGATTAAAGACGAGCTCTATCAATACTTGAAAAAGAAAGCAGCTGAGTAATTGGTTTAATGTGAAGACAAAGTGCGGTGAAATTTACCGCACTTTTTTGTTTTAAGAAGTTTTGCTTTTTTGAGAGCCCAGATAAATCGCCACTAATGTCAGCACTGCCCCCGCCCATTGCCAATGATTAATTGTTTTACCCAATCCAAAATAATCAATTACGAGCGCTACCACTGGCTCAGAAAGCAGGACTAAGCCGCTTAAGCCCAATGATAAATAAGGAATCGTATAAGCAATCATACCCCAGGCTACACATTGCATCACCGCACCATAAATGAAGACTAATCCCCAATCGGTGAAAGTGGTAGGATAGAGGTTATCGGAATTAAAAATCAACGAAGGAACAATTAAAACAAGCGCACCACTTAAACTCAAAATAAACATTAATGAAAATAAAGCGGTGGGTTCTTCTTCGTGCACTTTTTTAATCATAATCATTGAAGCGGCAAGCATGCCTGCCGAAATTAGCCCAATGATAATGCCATACATACCGTCCAAATTATGTTGTAACTCTTCCCCTGAGATTAAGACTACACCCGCAACCGCTAAAAAAAGGCTTAACATTTGTAATTTCGTTTGGCGTTCACCAAAGAAAAAATAGCCAATTGCGGCCAAAAAGAAAATCTGCAAGCTATTTAGCAACGTTGAAATCCCCGGCCCTACGGCATATACACTTTCATGCCAAAAAGATAAATCAAAGGCTAAAAAGATGCCGGCTAATGCGGCATACATCATCGCTTTACGGCTTTTCGGAAAACGCTGTCTTTTTAATTTCATTAAGAACCAGAAAATAAAAGAAGCAATAAGTAAGCGCCAGAATGCAATGGCATAACCACCTACTGGCACAAACTTAACAATTAGGCTTCCTAAACCGAATAGTACGCAGCCCACGACTAGCATCGGAGCGGCGTAAGATTTTATTTTATCCATTAAATAAACATCGCCCAGACTGGCAAGCTACTAGCCATAAAGAATAAAATGAGTAAGCTGTTATAGCTGAGTTTCCATTTATTTACACTGTGTAAGAGCAATACACCCGCTATCACTAAGTGAAGCAGAAAATAAATGCCGTATGCGAAAACGTTAGAAAAAACGACCGCACTTGTACCTTGATAAATAATAAAAATCAGTACTGCCAATGCATTAAGAGCAAGCAGTAAAATCATCAATAACGGTAGTAACGCAATGAAACCTTGCAGACGATTACGAGAAACAGACAAACATAAATTCGCTAATAATACGCCCATCATCGCTTGTGCCAATGGATTATATTGCACAAAATTTGGTGTTGGATTGCTGAAGAAAATCATCAAATAGGCAATTACACCAAATCCACTCACCAAAGATGCCATTAAGAGAAAACCACGGCGAGCGACTTCATCTTTAGGTTGTTTCCATACTGCATATACAGCAGATAATCCGCATAAACTGATAATATCAGTCATCACGTAATGATGTGGTGAGGCTAAGCTCATCCCTAGCCAAACGAACCAATAAAGTGCAAAACAGACATTTGCTTTGATTAAACGTCCGCGTTGTCCTGGACAAATTTCGCCTTTAATAAAGGCTACCAAACAAAGTAACTGCGCAATCAGCACACCAAAGGCTAAATGAGGAATCAATTTTTCAGCAAGTTGCAAAGCTTCTACAAAAAACTCGATCATTAATAGCAACCCAATTGGTAATAGTGCAAGAAATGCTGCCAAGGGTTTGGATTGTTCTTCTGACATAAAATTCTCGATTAGAAAAAGAAGACGTCATTATGCCAAAATTTATGGCTTTTTTTAATGGCTTTCGTGCATTTTGGCTCATTCCCTTTTAAAATAAGCAAAATTATAACCGCACTTTAGGAACCACAAAAAAATGCTATTAAGCGTACTTTATATTATTGGAATTACCGCCGAAGGAATTACCGGCGCATTAGCCGCTGGACGAGAAAAAATGGATATTTTCGGGGTAATTATTATCGCCTGTGTCACGGCGATTGGCGGTGGTACAGTACGCGATGTATTATTAGGGCACTACCCTGTTGGCTGGGTTAAACATCCTGAATATTTCATTATGGTGGCTGGTGCAGCGGTATTAACCGTTTTTATCGCGCCCTTCATCAAACATTTTATGCGCTACTTCCGCACCATTTTCTTGGTATTAGATGCCTTAGGGTTAATCGTGTATTCCATTATCGGTGCGCAAATTGCCATTGATATGGGCTATGGTTTTACCGTTACATCAATTGCGGCAACAGTAACGGGGGCATTTGGTGGTGTGTTGCGTGATTTACTTTGTAACCGCATTCCTCTTGTATTCCAAAAAGAACTTTACGCCAGCGTGTCATTCTTCTCCGCAGCTATGTATATGGCATTCCAACACATTCAATTAGATCATACATTTACGATTTTACTGACTTTATTCAGCGGTTTTGCACTGCGTTTACTTGCTGTTCGATTTGGTTGGGGGCTACCCGTTTTCGATTTCCAAGAGCAAGAAGATGAAACAAATGATAAATTACCGAAGAAAACAAAATAATTAAAAGGAATAAT
>CABSXY010000107.1 GCA_902481695.1 uncultured Haemophilus sp.
ATACCACCTACACCAGAGCCCACTACTTTCACTTTCACTTCATCAGTAGAAAGATCTTGTAATGATTGAATAATTGCTTCCACAGAACCTTGTACGTCCGCTTTCACAATGATGTTCAGTTCAGCCACATCACCTTCAGTCATATTGCTAAACATATTTTCAAGTTTCGCTTTTTGCTGACGAGCAAGTTTCACTTCACGGAACTTACCTTGACGGTGTAATGCTACTTCACGTGCTTTTTTCTCATCACGCACTACGGTTGCTTCATCACCCGCTGCAGGTACGCCAGAAAGACCTAACACCTCAACAGGAATAGATGGACCGGCTTCATCGATTTCTTTACCGTTTTCATCGCGCATTGCACGAACACGACCGTATTCAAAACCACAAAGTACGATATCACCTTTACGTAAAGTACCTGATTGAACAAGAATGGTTGCAACTGGACCACGACCTTTATCAAGGTAAGATTCAATTACTACACCACTTGCCATACCGTCTTTTACAGCCGTTAATTCAAGTACTTCTGATTGAAGCAAGATGGCATCTAATAAGTCATCAACACCGGTACCTTTCTTCGCAGAAACAGGAACGAATTGTACATCACCACCGAATTTCTCAGAAATCACTTCGTGTTGAAGTAATTCTTGCTCTACGCGGTCTGGATTTGCTTCTGGTTTATCAATTTTGTTCACCGCAACCACTAAAGGCGCACCCGCTGCTTTCGCGTGTTGAATCGCTTCAATAGTTTGAGGCATCACACCATCATCTGCCGCAACAACAAGCACGACGATATCCGTTGCTTTCGCACCACGTGCACGCATTGAGGTAAATGCGGCGTGTCCCGGCGTATCTAAGAAGGTGATCATTTTGCCGTCATCCATTTCTACGTGGTACGCACCGATGTGCTGAGTAATACCACCCGCCTCACCGGCAGCAACTTTCGCTTTACGAATGTAATCAAGCAATGAAGTTTTACCATGGTCAACGTGACCCATAATGGTCACAACCGGTGCACGAGTTACTTTTTCTGCGTTAACATCACGATCGCCTAATACTTCTTCTTCAAGTTCATTTTCATTACGAAGAATCACTTTGTGACCTAATTCTTCAGCCACTAATTGTGCCGTTTCTTGGTCAAGCACTTGGTTAATGGTTACCATTTCGCCCATCTTCATCATAGCTTTGATGATTTCAGTCGCTTTGGTTGCCATTTTGTTTGCTAATTCCGCAACGGTAATTGTTTCACCAATAACAACATCTTGTTTCACAACCTGAACAGGTTTTGTGAAGGCTTGTTGTAATGCTGCACCTTTCTTACCATTTTTACCTTTACCGAATTTACCGTCTTTTTGATTTTTACGGTTAGATTCGCGCTCATTTTTATTGCCGCCTTTCACGTCATCGCGTTCTTTTTTCGCTTTAGCCACTTTATTTTTGCCGCGACCACGATTTTCATTACGACGTTCTTCTTCGTCTTCCGCTTCTAAAGCATAACGAGAGCTTAAATTGTAATCGGTATAATCTTCTGATGCGCTTTCATTGCTTGACGTATCCGATTCAGCATAACGTTTAGCATCTTCAGCTGCTTTACGCGCTTGCTCTTCTGCTTTTTGGCGAGCCAGCTCTTCCGCTTTGCGACGAAGTTCTGCTTCTTCCGCTTTACGTTTTTCTTTTTCTGGATCAACAGATTTAGGTTTATTTTCAACCGCACTTTGTGCTGGTTTCGCTGCCTTTTCTGCTTCAACCTTCGCTTTTTCTGCTGCAGCTTTTTCAGCAGCTAAACGTGCTTTTTCTTCTGCCGCTTTCTTTTCTGCTTCTTGCTGTGCTTTTAATTTTGCTGCTTCTTCCGCTTTTTTAGCGGCATCTGTTGGTACAGTACGTTTTTTACGTACTTCAACTTGTACCGCTTTTGCTTTACCACCAGCAGTTGTGCTGCTTACGGTTGTTTTTGTTCTGCGTTGAATACTTAGTTTTTTCGGTGCATTCGCATCCGCATTTTTTACATCTTCAGTCATTATTAAACTCCTTACTCTTCGCTAAACCAGCAAATATTACGCGCAGCCATAATAAAGTCAGCGGCTTGCTCTGCGGTTAATTCTTCGATATCAGCTAAATCATCTACACCTTGCTCTGCAAGCTCTTCAAGCGTAGTAATTTGTTTTTCAGCTAATTTAAAGGCAATGTGACGATTCATCCCCTCAAGATTTAATAAACGATCTTCAATATTCGCTTTTTTCAAGGCTTCTTCTTCAGCTGCTGCAGCTGCAGTAATGGCATCTTTTGCGCGACCTTGTAACTCTTCGATAAGATCTTCATCTTCTAAACCATCAATTGCAGTCAGTTCACTCACAGGAACATAAGCTACCTCTTCTAAAGAAGTAAAGCCTTCATCTACTAAGATTTGAGCAAACTCTTCATCAAGACCTAATTTATCCATGAATAAATTTAATACTTTGGTATCTTCTGCTTGATGTTTTTCATTTAATTGTTCGGTAGTCATGACATTTAATGTCCAACCGGTTAATTGTGTCGCTAAACGTACATTTTGACCGTTACGACCAATTGCTTGTGCTAAGTTGTCAGCATTAACCGCAATATCCATTGAGTGATTATCTTCATCCACAATGATTGATGTTACATCAGCTGGCGCCATTGCATTGATCACATATTGTGCTGGATTATCATCCCAAAGTACGATATCCACACGTTCGCCACCTAACTCGTTGGTAATCGCTTGAACACGTGCACCACGCATACCCACACATGCACCAACTGGGTCAATACGTTTATCATTAGATTTCACCGCAATTTTCGCGCGAGAACCTGGATCACGTGCCGCACCACGGATTTCAAGCATTTCTTCACCGATTTCTGGTACTTCAATACGGAATAACTCGATTAACATTTCAGGTTTTGCACGAGTCACAAATAATTGTGCGGTTTTGCTTTCTGGATTCACTTTATAAAGCACCCCTCGAACACGATCGCCAGGACGGAAGTTTTCACGTGGAAGCATATCTTCACGCATAATCACGGCTTCAGCTTTATTGCCTAAATCTAAAATGATGCTTTCACGATTTACTTTTTTCACCGTACCCGTAACAATTTTGCCTTCTTCAGAACGGAATTGCTCAACCACTTTTGCACGTTCTGCTTCACGGATTTTAGTGCTGATTACTTGGCGAGCAGTTTGCATTGCAATACGGTCAAATGCGATAGACTCAATTTGATCTTCGACATAATCACCGATTTGAATATTAGGGTCTTCAAATTGTGCCGCTTCTAATGTAATTTCTTTTGTTGGCACTTTAACTTCATCAACAACTAACCAGCGACGGAATGTATCAAACTCTCCTGTTTTGGTGTTGATAGACACACGAATATCGGTTTCATAGTCATATTTTTTCTTCGTTGAAAGCGCAATCGCACTCTCTAACGCTTCAAAAATCTTTTCACGTGGTAATAACTTCTCGTTAGATACTGCTTCAGCAGCTAACAAAATCTCTTTACTCATTTTCCTTTTTCTCCTTTAAAATTTTGCGATTACATTGGCTTTTTGAATGTTGCCAAAAATAAGAACTTGTTCCTGACCATCAACAATAAGTGTCAACATGTCATTTTCAATTTTTTCCAATTTACCCTGCCATTTACGGCGATCTAAAACAGGAATACGTAAATGCACTGCGATATCCTCGCCCACATAACGTTGGAATTGTTCAAGCGTAAATAGTGGACGATCAAGACCTGGTGATGACACTTCGAGGTTATATTTATCCGCAATTGGATCTTCTACGTCTAAAATCGCGCTCACTTGACGACTTACATCAGCACAATCATCAACGCCTACGCCACCGTCTTTATCAATGAATAAACGCACGGTCATAAAACGACCTGCACGTTGGCATTCAATCCCCCAAAGTTCACAGCCTAAGTCTTCTACTGCACCTTGAAGCATCTCTTGCAATTTTTGTTCTAATGTTGCCAATTTTTGCTCCTAATCTTAAAATTCAGACATAAAAAAAGGGTTAGGTTCATCAATGAACCTAAGCCCAGTTTCTAAATTTCTCGTACAAAAAAACCCCAAATTTGGGGTTCTTTTTACTGAACTTGTTATTGGTTGCGGGGGCCGGATTTGAACCGACGGCCTTCGGGTTATGAGCCCGACGAGCTACCAAGCTGCTCCACCCCGCGTCCGAAATATGCGGTGTATTATAGTGATCTAAATCAAAAGATCAAGCGATTTCTGCTAATTTTCTTGAAAACGTAAGATTTTTTGACCGCTCTTTGCTTTATCCAAAGTCAGAATTAGAATCCAAAGCCAGTGCCCAGACCAACACCAACGCCCACACCATTACTGCCGCCGCCAGCACCTACACCAACAGAACAAGCACTCACTAAAGCACTTAATACAGCCACTAAGAATAATTTTTTCATAGATTTTCCTTTGTTAAATGTTCAAATAACCGATAAACGGCCAATAAGTCCGTTCGTGCAATCGGTTTGAACGGAAGTAAAAGATAATAAAACGACTTAATTTTTTCACATACGCTAACACATTTGTCTAATAATTAATAGGACTAGACTGTTTTAATTAATAGCAAGAATATTTTCTTTTATTAAAGTTTTTATTGTGTCGTGAAAAGATAAGCGATACATTCTACAAAATTTTTATTCTTTTTCAATCAAGGAGAAAAATATGCATTTTTTCAAAAAAGTGCTTACCGTACTGACATTAGGTTTCTTCACGCTATCTGTACAAGCTTCCCCTTTTAGCATCAGCGAGCAACAAATTAACCAGTACTTAAGTGAAAAAGGCACGATTAATGACAAACTCGGTATTCCAGGATTATTTTCTGTCGATTACGCACTGAAAGATTTGGTGACTCAAATCGGGCAAACTGAAAGCAATCGTGTTGAAATGAGCGGTTTGGTTGATACGCTTATTCGTTTATCTGGTAAAACCTACCCAGCTAAATTGCATTTAACCTTTGATGCCGTTCCAGAGTATAACGCACAAGAAGGGGCGCTTTATTTAAAAAATCTACGAATTTTACGCTGGTCTGGCGAACCTAATAGTGTGATGGATCAACTCCAAGATGTTATGCCGCTATTAAGTGATGGTGTTGCAGCATTATTAAGTCGGATGCCTGTTTACACTTTGGATGAAAGTGACATGAAACAAATGCTGATTAAGAAATTCGCCAAAGAAATTAAAGTTGAGAAAGGTCGATTGGAATTAATTGGTGGAATGTTTTAACAAAAGGGCGTATTAAACGCCCTTTTTTTATAACTCAATGATAGCTCGCAAACCTTTAACTTGTCCGTTGGATTCAATATTTTCTAATCGGAAACGATAGTGATGCAATTCTGCTATTCTTGCCACAATAGACAATCCAAGCCCACTTCCCTTTTCATTTTGTCCTGCAGGACGATAAAAACGCTGCCCTAATTTTGCTAATTCTTCTGGCGCAACACCACTGCCATTATCTTCAATAAGAATTTTACGTGGCTGTAAAATCACACGAACCAGAGTGCCTTGAGGACAATATTTTATGGCATTATCCAATAAGTTTCGTAGCATTTGTGCAAGTAATAATGGCTGCCCTTGCTTAACGGCAGGATCTCCCTGATGCTCAAACTGTAATTCGATTTGGCGTTGTTGTGCACTAAAATATAAATCACCAATAAGCGAAGTGATAATTTCCGACCAATGAATATCAGCAAGGTTATCTAATTCTTTGAGATTCTCTAAGCGGGAAAGCGTAAGAAGCTGTTCGATTAATTGAGTTGCCCGATCGATACCTTGGGTTAAATGCGCTAAAGCCGTTTCACGTGTTTGTGCATCATCGCCAGCCAACTGTGCGACTTCTGTTTGAATACGCAATGCCGCTAATGGACTACGTAATTCATGTGCTGCATCAGAAACAAAACGGCGCTCCCGTTCTAGCTGCTCACTGGTACGTGTGAAAAATTGATTTAAGTTTTGGACTAACGGTAGAATCTCTGTTGGTACATTATCGGTTTCTAATAACGATACATCTCCAGGGCGACGAGCTTGTACGTTTCGACTCAATCGATTAATTGGTTTTAATGCACGATAAATCACAATAAACGCAACCAATAATAGTATTGGTAATCCAGCAAACCAAATCCCTGTTTGGCTGAAGACCATTTTATTGACCAACTCTTCGCGGTATTCCAATTCTTGTCCCACCGCAATGACAAGTTCACCTTTACCGACAGGTTGCCAATAAATCAGCCATTCATCGTCATCATCTAAAATATGTTCTTTGCTAAAACCCGTCTTATTTTGAAAAATAAATTTGTCGCCATTATCGCCATCGGTTAATAGTCTTTCACCTTTGTTAGAAAATATGGCGAAAGCTAAAGCATCATTATCGTAATGACGTTTCTGTGGTTTAAATCCACCACGTGGAAAGTTAGCATTTTCATCCAACAATACATTTTTTAAATCAGAGGTTGCCAAACGCTCAGCAAAAAGTACTTGTTGTGCATTAAACACGTCTTTAGCTTCTTTTTTTACGACTGTCCATGCAACAGCTGTGGCTATGCACCACACACAAAGTGCGGTCAAACTTAAACCGATTAAGAGGCGAAAACTTAGTCGTTTATTTTTCATTAACTTGTCCTAAAGCATAGCCTACGCCATGT
>CABSXY010000108.1 GCA_902481695.1 uncultured Haemophilus sp.
GCTCCTTGTATCTTTTTGAATTTTGTCCCCTCTTTAGCAAAGAGGGGTAGGGGAGATTTGGCAGAAGTTATTTCAACCTCATAGTATATTTAGCATCGTTTAAATCTCCCCCTAACCCCCTCTTTACGAAAGAGGGGGGAGGAATAAGTCGCTCATTGAGCGAAGTGACGACATAAATTAATGTCTAAAATGACGCATTCCAGTCAATACCATCACCATATTATGTTCATCCGCCGCATCGATGACTTCTTGATCGCGCATTGAGCCACCTGGATGGATCACACATTGAATACCTACTTTCGCAGCTGCATCAATGCCGTCACGGAATGGGAAGAACGCATCAGATGCCATCACACAACCTGCCACGGTCAAGCCTTCATCCTGCGCCTTAATACCCGCAATCTTAGCAGAATACACGCGGCTCATTTGGCCTGCACCAATGCCGATAGTTTGATTGTCTTTGGCGTAAACAATCGCATTAGATTTCACAAATTTCGCTACTTTCCAGCAGAACAATAAGTCTTTTAGTTCTTGTTCAGTTGGCTGACGTTTACTTACTACTTTTAAATCATCCACACCAACCATGCCTAAATCCGCATCTTGTACTAATAAACCGCCGTTTACACGTTTGAAATCTAAACGTTCAGAACGAGAGGTCCATTCACCACATTCAAGCAAACGAACATTTTTCTTACGTTTCACCACTTCTTGCGCTTCAGCAGAAACTTTCGGTGCAATAATCACTTCAACGAATTGGCGTTCCACAATTTCATTTGCGGTTTTTTCGTCTAATTCACGGTTGAAAGCAATAATGCCGCCAAATGCAGAAGTTGGATCGGTTTGGTAAGCACGATTATAGGCGTCTAAAATATCTTTTCCTAAAGCCACGCCACATGGATTAGCATGTTTCACAATCACACAAGCTGGCTCATCAAATTCTTTCACGCACTCAAGTGCTGCATCAGTATCAGCAATATTATTGTAAGACAAGGCTTTACCTTGTAGTTGATGAGCTGTAGCTACACTCGCCTCTTTTACATTTAAATCAACATAAAAGGCTGCATTTTGATGGGCATTTTCGCCGTAACGCATGGTTTGTTTACGCACGAAGTTAAGGTTTAAAGTCCGTGGGAATTGACCGCACTTCGCATTCGCGTCTTCTTCCTCTGCAACATGATATGGTTTCACCATTTGTCCAAAATAGTTGGCAATCATAGAATCATATTGAGCGGTATGTTCAAATGCTTTAATCGCAAGGTCAAAACGAGTTTCAAGCGTTAGGCTGTTATGGTGTTTATCCATCTCTGCAAGAATGGCGTTGAAATCATGATTATTCACCACAATCGCCACATCTTTATGGTTTTTCGCCGCAGAACGCACCATGGTTGGTCCACCGATATCGATATTTTCTACTGCATTCGCCAAGGTACAATCTGGTTTAGCCACAGTGGCTGCAAACGGATATAAATTCACGACGACCATATCAATGCCTTCAATGCCATGTTGCTGCATGATAGCGTCATCTGTACCACGACGACCAAGAATACCGCCATGTACTTTGGGATGTAAGGTTTTCACGCGACCGTCCATCATTTCTGGGA
The DNA here is from genome assembly GCA_902481695.1 of uncultured Haemophilus sp. Lineage (GTDB taxonomy): Bacteria > Pseudomonadota > Gammaproteobacteria > Enterobacterales > Pasteurellaceae > Haemophilus_D. The sequence continues at coordinate 1,602 of CABSXY010000108.1, forward strand.
ATCCCGTATAATCAGACACTTCAGTCACCGGTAAACCATGTTGCTCCAATAATTTTGCGGTACCGCCTGTGGAAAGTAGTTTTACACCACGCTGTACTAAGCCTTGAGCAAATTCTACGATACCGGTTTTATCAGAAACACTCAGTAAAGCCTGACGAATTGGACGATCTGTCATTACATTTTCCTTTCATTAAATGGTTAAAAATAAGCGGGGTGAATTATAGCGCAAACGTTTGCGCTTACATAGAGAAAATTTTCCTGGTAAGCGCACTTAAAGTGCGGTGATTTATTTAAGTGATTTTAAAAACAAAAAAGCCCGCGAAATGCGGGCAACAAATGAATGAGATAATTGATTAACGTTTGCGATTGTCTAGAGAGAATGCGCCAGCACCCGCAAACATAAAATAGAAGAACACCAAAGAATAAAGTAAAGCGAGTTCACCACCATTTGCGATTGGGAAGAATAAATTCCCTTGACCTGCTGCGTGCATAAAGAAATACGCATAAGCCATTTGACCTGAAAGGATAAAGGCCGCAGGACGAACAAATAAACCTAAAATTAATAGGATTGAACCGACAATCTCGATTACTCCACCTACGATCATCATTGGATCGCCCACTGCGCCATTACCGCCAGTCATTGAAATTGGGAATTCCCAGAATTTCGCTGTGCCGTGTAAAATAAACATATACGCAGCGACGATACGTAATAAAGCTAAAACATACGGAGAGTATTTTTCTAAGTTTTTCATAAAGTTTTCCTAATAAAAAGTGATTTGAGAACGGGGTGTATATTAACGATTAACTCAAATCCAAACAATACCGCAAATCGAAAAGGACTTTTTACGATTAGGAAATAATTTTACGCTTTACTGATTTTCTCAATCCATTGTAAAAACTCAACTGGCGGCATGAATCCGTTAACACGACTCCCCTCAATTTCTTTTCCATCTTGATTAAAGAACAAAATAGTCGGTAAACCTAGCACTTTATATTTTGTCATTAAAGCACGGTTTTCTTCGGAGTTTTTCGTCATATCCACTTGAAGAAGCAGCATGTCACCAAAAGCTTTTTGTACACTTGGATCACTAAATGTTTCTTTTTCAAACTCTTTACAAGCTACACACCAATCCGCATAAAGATCGAGCATCACAAGCGATTTGTTATTTTCCGCCAGAACTTGTTGCAATTCAGCTTCGCTTTTTATTTGTTTAAATTCAACATGAGAAACCGCTTTATTTTCGACCGCACTTGATGTCGAGGTTTCGCCCCAAACCCAAGTTTGAAGCGGTTTAACACTAATCATTGCTGCCACTAAAAAGAAAATTCGGAATACCCAACCTGTGCCATTTTTCGGCATTTGGAAAGCAAACCAAATGAAAAATGCAGTGCCGAGCATCGCCCATAATCTTGGTGTCCATTCATCCGGCAAAATACGAGAAATTAAGAATACCGGTAACGCGAGCATCACAAAGCCAAAGAGCTTTTTAACGGTTTCCATCCACATGCCTGATTTAGGTAGGATTTTATTCCCAAATAACGTGATTAAAATCAGCGGTACGCCCATCCCTAATGCGAGCAAATAAAGCGTAATCGCGCCAGTGAATAAATCGCCACTCTGCGCCACGTAAAGCAAGGCGCCAGAAAGCGGTGCTGACGTACAAGGCGAAGCCACAAGCCCTGCAATCATGCCCATTAAGAACACGCCACCAAAAGCGCCAGCTTTTTGCTGTTGGCTCAGTAAAGACAGTTTTGTTTGTAAGGAACTTGGAAGCTGTAAGGTAAATACGCCGAACATCGACAATGCTAACAAGACAAAGATAATTGATAAGCCAATCATCACATAAGGATGTTGTAAAGCCACTTGGAAAGGCAAACCAATTGCAGCCACAATCAAGCCTAGCAAGGTGTAAGTCAATGCCATCCCTTGCACGTACACAAAACTTAATGCAAAAGCACGCCACATATTAGGGCGTTGATTTTGACCAATTACAATCGCTGAAAGCAACGGCAACATTGGTAACACACAAGGTGTAAAAGCCAATCCTAAGCCTAATAAGAAAAAGCCAAATACGGCATATTTGCTGTTAAATAAACTTTCTGCTAAACGATCTTGCTCTGCTTTAGGTTGTGCGGAAAGTGCGGTCAATTTTTCCGATATTTTTTCAGTATTTACGACCTGTGCAATAGGCAAATCCGCCACTTTAATTTCTTTCACTTCAGGCGGATAACAAAAGCCTGTTGTACAACCTTGGTAAGTAATTTCAACCACATCTTCGGCTTTTAGAGGCGACTGACTTGCTTTAAAGATAGCTTGTACTGGCTTTTTGAAAATCTTCATTAAGCCAAAATAAGGATCGTTATAATCTTCAGGGGAAATAGAAAATGTCGGCATATCAAATGATGCGGTTTCCGCTTGGTTGAGCTTCACGGAAATTTTCTCTTGATAGAGATAATACCCTTCTGCTATCGACCAATTGACGATCACATTTTCTTGATTCTCGCTTTTCGCAGCTGAAAATTGAAAAGCTTCATCCACAGGTAAGAAAGCCGGTTTCTTATCAAAAAGACCGGCTTGAGTGGAAAGTGCGGTAAAAATAAAAAATAAAAAAAGAAGAATTCGCTTCATCATAAAGTCCCAACTATTGTTCCTACTAAAATTCTAGCATAGATCAAAAGAATGTTAATAATTTATGACTTAGATCATAAAATTAAATGTAATTTAAACAATGACCGCACTTTTCTGTTGTTACAGCAATGTTACAATTATAGAATATGCCCATAACAAAGAATAACAAGGAGCAACGAATGGCTACCCCAAAAATTCTCATCGTGGAAGATGAAGCGGTAACCCGTAATACGTTAAAAGGAATTTTTGAAGCTGAGGGCTATGAGGTATTACAAGCACAAGATGGTGCCGAAATGTATCGTCAGTTAAGCTCGGAAACGGTTAATCTCATCGTATTAGATATCAACTTACCCGGTAAAAATGGTTTATTACTGGGCCGTGAATTACGTGAAAAAACACCTATCCCTCTGATTTTCCTAACAGGGCGAGATAATGAAGTTGATAAAATTTTAGGTTTAGAAATCGGAGCCGATGATTATCTCACCAAACCCTTCAACCCTAGAGAACTCACCATTCGTGCAAGAAATTTATTGCATCGCACCATGACACTAAATGGCAAAGAAACCCATTTACAACGTGAGAACTATCGTTTTAATGGGTGGACACTGGATTTAAATAGTCATAATTTAATTACACCTGAAGGCACTGAGTTTAAGCTACCGCGTAGTGAATTTCGTGCCATGTTGCATTTCTGTGAAAACCCAGGAAAATTGCAAACACGCGAAGAATTATTGCTAAAAATGACAGGACGCGAATTAAAACCACAAGATCGTACTGTGGATGTAACAATTCGCCGCATTCGGAAACATTTTGAAGATCATCCTAATACACCAGAAATTATTGCTACCGTGCATGGTGAAGGCTATCGTTTCTGTGGTGAATTAGAAGAATAATCGATCATTAAGTAATAAAAGGCTGAGTCAAATCAGCCTTTTGTTTTTTGCTATCCACGGCGAGATTCGGTAAAATCAACGCCAATTTACGATTAATAAACAACGGATAACAATGACCAAGAAGAAAGTCAAAGTCGGCTCCAACACCATTGCATTAAATAAACGAGCTCGACACGAATATTTTATTGAAGATGAAATTGAAGCCGGCCTTGAATTACAAGGTTGGGAAGTAAAATCAATGCGTGCTGGTAAAGCCAACATCAGCGATAGCTATATCATTTTTAAAAACGGTGAAGCCTATTTATTTGGTGCGACCATTCAACCATTAAGCTTGGCTTCTACTCACGTCGTTTGCGATCCGACGCGTACTCGTAAGCTTTTATTGAATAAACGTGAACTGGATAATCTTTTCGGTAAATCAAGCCGTGATGGTTTTACCATTGTTGCCCTTTCTCTTTATTGGAAAGGCGCTTGGGCAAAGATCAAAATCGGTCTTGCGAAAGGTAAAAAACAACATGATAAACGTGATGATATTAAAGAGCGTGAATGGAAAGTGGCGAAAGAGCGTATTATGAAAAATGCGCATCGTGGATAACTCTCCGACCAAACAGACAAAATGCCTTTCAACCGAAAGGCATTTTTCTTTTTCTCAATATGAAAAAAATTCTCATGGTTATGAATAAAAGTACATTGATAATCATTCTCTTTTAAATTAGTATCTCCGCCCAATTATTTCCGTCATATAAGGAGTTCTAATGAAAAAAGGCATTCATCCTGAAAATTATCGTACCGTTTTATTTTACGATTCCAATGCGAAACAAGGCTTTCTCATCCGTTCTTGTGCTAAAACCAACAACACCATGAAATGGGAAGATGGTAATGAATACCCTGTATTTATGTGTGATACCTCATCTGCTTCTCACCCATTTTATACCGGTAAAACTCGTCAAATTGGTAACGAAGGTCGTGCAAGTGAATTTGCAAGCCGTTACGGTAAATTTGGCGCATTTAAATCAAAATAGGAATATTCAATGAAAGTATTATCTTCACTCAAAAGCGCAAAAAACCGTCCTGGCTGCAAAATTGTTCGTCGCCACGGTGTCGTTTATGTCATTTCGAAAACCAACCCTCGCTTTAAAGCGCGTCAAGGTGGGAAAAAGAAAGGTTAACCCCAATAAAAAAGAGCGGTCAAATTTCCGCTCTTTTTTTTCATTTAGGCATTAAGGTTTATAAATAAACTCAACGCCTTCTTCATCTTCTTCGTCCCAATCATCCCAATCGTCATCTTCATCATCAAATTGATGTTCAGCGAGCTGTTCTTGATGGTAGTCTTCCCATTTGAATTTCACTTCTTCTGGTTTATTTTCTTCCACTTCAGCGTCGCGCGGATTCGCTTC
>CABSXY010000109.1 GCA_902481695.1 uncultured Haemophilus sp.
AATCGACTTGATTTTAGCGGTGTGTTTTTTGTTTTCTCTTGAGATGCAAAATACAATCCACCTAACATTCCGCCAAAAACAAGGTTTAAAAGAGCGGTCAGAATGAGAGATAGATTGATCGAAATCGGCACATACAAGCCTTGGAAAAAGCTGAGGCATTGTGTAATACCTTGAGCAATCGCATTTGAAAAATGCCAAGAAGAAAATGCACAATGGGTCAACACCGCAAAGAGAATCAAGGGTACCAGTAAGAAACTATACAAGGGCACTGCGATTAAATTCGCCAAGAATCCATTTAACGCAAAGCCATTAAAAAAGAAAAGTTGAATAGGCGTGAATAAAATCAGCAGCCCAAGTTGCAAATGAAACAAGCCCAAAATCCACCGCACTTTGCGGGATAATTTTTGATGTTGCCACTCGATTATTGATAAGGGAACATATCGGTACCACACAATCAGACAGGTAACAGCACCAACTGAAAGCCAAAAGCTCACCGAAAGCGGCATAAGCGGCTCACAAAAAAGCAAAAATGCCACCACCAAACAAAGCATTTGCGAAGGCGTGTAATATCGTCGCGAAAATTGAAGGATGGCAATAAAAAGCAATGCCATCATTGCACGGAAGGTCGGTAAACTAAATCCTGCTAAATAGGCGTAACCTAAAGCAATCAACACGCCAAAGCAAAGCGGAAACCAGGGCGAAATAAAGCGTGTAGGCAGTGCGAGTTGCAATAATCGAGCAAAGAAAAAGCCTATACCCATGGCTAAACCGATATGTAATCCTGAAATAGCAATCAAATGTGCTGTATTCGTTTGTTGATAAACCAACCATGTTTTATTATCTAGCCAAGCTCGCTCACCAAATGCCAATGCGATAAGTAAACCTTGTAAAGAAAGCCCTGCCGTCTGCTTGAGACTATTTTGTAGAAAATGTGTGCGGTAAGAAAAATCTTCCCCAATTTTGACCGCACTTTTCACATTCCCTACGGCAATAATTCTTTTGGAAAAATACCATTGCTGTCGATCAAATCCCCCATGGTTTAATCTCGCCGAAATAGGACGAAGCTTTACATCCGCCCGCCAAACTTCGCCAAGTTGTGGTTTTTCTGGTGCTCTCCAATTAATAAAAATTTGTTGTTCTTTCCCATCAAATAAAGACGTCATCGCAACCAACGTTTGATAATCTTGCTGATGAAGAATTTCTGAGATGTAAAGATCTAACGTGACTTTATTCGGTAAACTTGAAATTTTTTCTGCTTGAGTCAATAACGACAAGGCTTGTGAATGCAAGTAAGCTAAGGTAAGCAAAAACCAAATACCGTTAATGCAAAAATTTCTAACTTTAAAATAATTGAACCAATGGAAACAAAATGCGGTCATAACCAACAATAAAATGCTCAGCCCTGCTCGTTGCCAGGTAAACAGTAAAAAATCGGGCACGATAAGCAAAGAAAAGGCTGAAACGATGAGCATGATGCACAGTTGAAATAACGTGAGTTTCATTTGGAGTGTGATTTATAGCGAGAAAATAAGGCAACCTAGCCTTAACCTCATAAATAAACAAATAATTACGCCATTTTTTGCGATCTCGATCGCAAAATTTAAATTTCCAGGCTAAATTTATTTGCTAAATAGATGAAGTTCTGCTATTTATATCGCCCTTAAAATAACTAGGTTCTTATGTCAGCTATTTTAGTGGTAAGAACTAATCACAAAAACAAGACAGGACGTCATTAAATTCTGTACTATTATTAGGAGTTATCAATGTCTAAGGCATCTCTAAGTTTGCTGGATTTAGCCGGTGTTACACCTTATCAACCAAAGAAAGATGAGGAATACATGAATGAAGATCAAATTCTTCATTTCAGAAAAATTTTAACTGCATGGCACGAGCAAATTGTGGAAGAAGCATCAAGAACTGTTGCTCATATGCAAGATGAAGCGTCAAACTTCCCGGATCCAGCTGACCGTGCGACCCAAGAAGAAGAATTCAGTCTTGAATTACGTAACCGCGATCGCGAGCGTAAATTAATGAAAAAGATTGAATACACATTGAAAAAATTGGACACCGATGATTTCGGTTATTGCGATTCTTGTGGGGAAGAAATTGGCATTCGTCGTTTAGAAGCACGCCCTACTGCTGATCTTTGTATCGATTGCAAAACCCTTGCTGAAATTCGTGAAAAACAAGTCGCAGGTTAATTGATTCAAATAACCCAACGAAAAAGTGCGGTCAAAAACAACCGCACTTTTCGTGTTTTTATCAAATGCGCATTTAACATAGAGAATGGAGTAAATTATTCTTACTTATATAAAAAATTTATTTGGTAAAAAAACTAAAAAAGAAACTGAAACCAATATAAATTCGCCCGTCCCCAAAACGGCATCAAAAACCGAAAAACCAAACGTTTCAAAAGCAGAGCGTTCACAACCCAAGATCGCCCCGTCCTCTTCTCACCACAAAAAAATGAACACCCAAGCGCATCGTTACGACAAACATATCGTTAAAGCCTCTCATTTTGGTATTAACCCACGCATGTTTAGCCGTAATGCCATTACCGTGGTAGAAAAATTGCAACGTCAAGGTTATGACGCTTATATCGTTGGTGGTTGTTTGCGTGATTTATTGTTGGGTAAGCATCCAAAAGATTTTGATGTGGCAACAAACGCACGTCCCGACCAAATTCAAGCGGTATTCCAACGTCAGTGCCGTTTAGTCGGTCGTCGTTTCCGTCTTGCGCATATTATGTTTGGACGCGATGTGATCGAAGTGGCCACATTCCGTGCTAGCCATTCGGATGCGCGCAGCGAAAATCAAGCGAAACAAAGCGATGAAGGGATGTTATTGCGTGATAATGTGTATGGCACCATTGAACAAGATGCGGAACGCCGTGACTTCACCGTAAACGCGCTTTACTACAATCCGCAAGATAATACGTTGCGTGATTACTTCAACGGAATTGATGATCTGAAAAACGGTAAATTACGTCTGATTGGCGATCCGGTTACCCGTTATCAAGAAGATCCCGTGCGTATGCTACGTTCTGTGCGTTTTATGGCAAAATTGGATATGTTCTTGGAAAAACCAAGTGAACAGCCAATTCGTGAGCTTGCACCATTGCTGAAAAATATTCCACCGGCGCGTTTATTCGATGAAAGCTTAAAATTATTGCAGTCTGGCAATGGCGTAAAAACCTATAAATTACTTCGTCAATATGGCTTATTTGAACAACTTTTCCCAAGCTTAATGCCTTATTTTACCGAAAAAGAAGACAGCCTTGCGGAACGCATGATTTTAACTTCGTTAAATTCAACTGATGAACGTATTGCCGACAAATTACGTATTAATCCTGCCTTTTTATTTGCGGCATTCTTCTGGTATCCATTGCGCGAAAAAGTGGATGTGCTGAAAAATGAAGGTGGTTTAAACAATCACGATGCCTATGCCCTTGCGGCAAACGAAGTGCTTGATCAATTATGCCGATCATTAGCCGCACCTCGTCGTCATACATCCGTCATTCGTGATATTTGGATGTTGCAATTACAATTGCTTAAACGCACGGGTTCTCACCCTGCTCGTACGATGGAACATCAAAAATTCCGTGCAGCCTTTGATTTATTGGCGATGCGTGCTGAAGTGGAAGGCGGTGAAGCCGTTGAACTCGCAAAATGGTGGCATGAGTACCAACTCAGCAATCAAGAACAACGTCGCCAGTTGGTTCAAGAGCAACAAAAATTGCATCCTGCACCGAAGAAAAAATATTACCGCAGACGTAAACCGAAGGCGGCTAACTAATGGTTCAAGTGTATATTGCCCTTGGCAGCAATTTAAATACGCCTACAGAACAATTAAATTCGGCATTAGAGGCAATCTCTGCGCTACCTAATACTGAATTAAAATCGGTCAGTGGATTTTATCAAAGCAAACCATTAGGCCCGCAGGATCAACCGGATTATGTAAATGCAGTCGCGATGATCGAAACCACTCGCCCACCTTTAGCTTTACTCGATGAATTGCAACGTATCGAAAATGAACAAGGTCGCGTGCGTTTACGTCGTTGGGGTGAGCGTACACTGGATTTGGATATTCTGCTTTATGGTGATCAAATCATTCAAAATGAACGCTTAACCGTGCCTCATTACGATATGAAAAACCGAGAATTCGTGATTGTACCGCTTTATGATATCGCACAAGATTTGGTTTTACCAGAAGGTGAAAAAGTCGCCGATTTGGTGAAAGCCTTCGAAAATCATCAAATGCATAAAATCAAAAAACAGCGAGAAAATTAACCGCACTTAACTCAAAACAAAAGGGCTGATATTTACTATCAGCCCTTCTTTTTTACCTATCAAGCTAGGCGGCAACGGAAACAAAGATTTCTGTGCCGATAATCACACAAATAAAACCAACCAACATTGGGACAGACATACGTTTTACGATTTCAAATGGTGAGATTTTTCCCATACCGGATACCGCCACAACCACGCCGGAAACCGGTGATAAACCACGACCTAAGTTAGAGGCTTGTAACATTGGAATGGTTAAGAACGCTGGGTTGACGCCCATTTGCGTTGCTAATTTTGGAATTAATTCTGCAAAAGCATAGAACGCCGCGTTACCAGAACCTGTCGCCATCGTTGCTAAAATAGTAATCACCGCAAGCACTAACATCATAAAGAATGCTGAACCGCCGAAGGTTTGTGCAGAGTCGATTAAATTAGTGATAAAGCCGATTGTACTTAAACTTTGCGCAAATACACCCGCCGCCACTAAAAGCATTACCACGCCCGCAAAGGCATCTGCCATACCGCGATATGCCACAATGAGATTATCGAAGGTTTGTTTTGCGTTAAAGCTACGTAAGAAATCTACCGCAGCAGTAATGATAAAGCAAAGCACCATCACGGTAACAATGTGTAAATTTGGTAAGCCCCATTTACCGTCAAAAATCAATACGCCAATAATGGGTAATAATGGCAAAATCGCATAGTAGTTTGGTGCTGTGGTTTTAATTTCATCTGCATTCAAACGTTCTACTTGCACGCCTTCTTTTTTATCTAAATAACGCTGCCAAAAGAAGTGTGCGACAGCAATCCCTAGAATCGCAAAAATCGAAACCGGCAATGCGGTGCCAAAGGCAAACTCACCTAAGGGAATTTTTGAAATTTCAGCAGAAAGCACCACGTCGCCTGATGTTGGAGAAAGAATAATAGAAATTGGCGATGCACAAATTGCTGCTGCAGCCCCTCGTGAAATCCCCACGTTTACCATGACAGGGAATAATGTCGCCATTAATAACACGCCTAAACCTGTTGCAGATGACACGGCAAAAGACATTAAACATGCAAGGAAGTAAGCAAACACCATTAAAATATAAGGTGAACGGATGTTTTTCAGTGGTTTTGACACTAATTTCACCACTACATCGTTCGCACCAAGATGGGTCATGTACACGGAGAAACCACATAACACCATAATCATCAAGCCTAAACCGCCGCCACGATTACCGAGTAGATATTTCACATATTCTAAAATATCAAAATAGGTGGAACCGGTGCTTTTCACGCCTTCCGGTAAAATCGAATGTCCCATCAGCACGGAAATGAATAACAAGACCAAGCCACCAAACATCAACACGCCAGTCGCTGAATAGCCTTTCACGATATAATATGCCACCAAAACAATGGCAATCAAACCTATAATCAGATCCATAATTTACCTCTTTATTAAAATAATAATATCAGCAAGATAGCGATTGAATTGGCAGTTGTAAATCAGTTCAATACGAAAATTTGAGGTAGATCACAAAAAGATTTTGGGGAGAAAGTGCGGTTGGTTTTGGAGGTATTTTTAGAATTGATAGCACACGTCTCATAACAACAGATTGTAATTTAAAAGCATATGTTAGAAAGAATGTACTATCACGACGTAATTACTAGAAACTATGTATTAATTTAGACTTGAATCAACATCTTTCTCTCTCTAATTGATCCAGAGCCTCAACTACATCATATAAGAAACAATGAACCATAGCGAAAACATTAATATATGCAAAATCCTTATGATCTGTTTTAACTAAAACATAAGGAATAAATACAGAATTATCTTCTCCTATTATAAAAGATAGATTTGCAGGTAAAATTTCAAAACCTGGCTTGAGTGATTTTTAATGAATTATGTAATTTGTAGCGTCCCATAAATCATCCAGTATTGGTCTATCATCTACAGTCTCCCAGCTCCACCTTGAATTTGCCTTTGTCATTTTAAACTTTTTGTTTTTTGGGAATTGTTCCAGAACTCTTCGGCAATGTAATGCGAAGCTACTTACCATCTCTAACATTTTAACGGCTAACGTGTTAATAACTAAATCATGCCCTTTCGGGTAGGCTGTACTAGTCATTCCCCATAATAAGGTAGCTTCATC
>CABSXY010000110.1 GCA_902481695.1 uncultured Haemophilus sp.
GTTTCAAGCCGTGCAGACACCAAAAAACAAGTGGCAACGATGGATATGGAAATTGAACTGAAAAATGTCGAAAGTTTAAGTAAAATACTGGCCAGATTAGCTAAGTTAGACGACGTTATCGAAGCAAAACGTTTATAGATTACAACATAGGAACTTTTATGTATAAAACCACGGGATTAACCCATTTAATTAACTCCACAAAATATTCCTTACAAGGTTTAAAGAGTGCATTCAAAAATGAAACTGCATTCCGCCACGAATGTTTTCTTGCGTGCATTCTGATTCCGCTCGCATTTTGGCTCGGTGACACTAAAATTGAAATTGCATTGATGATTTCATCGGTTTTACTCGTGATGGCAGTAGAGCTGTTAAATAGTGCAGTTGAAGCGGTGGTAGATCGTATTGGTACAGAACGCCACGAGCTTTCAGGGAGAGCGAAAGACCAAGGCTCAGCAGCGGTATTCATTGCGCTTTGCATCGTTGCCGTTGTTTGGGGAAGTATTTTATTTTTCTAAAGTGCGGTCAATTTTCAGTAACAATTTCGGCTTATGTGTTTTACATAAGCCGTTTTTGTAGGTGGAAGTCGGACAAGATTTTATTCCTCTACTTTTGCTGATATAAATAAGAAAGATTTTTGCATATTCATATCAACAGGAGGACGCTATGCCAACAGTCTCAGCCTTAGGTGCGCTCATTGCACTCATCGTCGCTATTTTCCTTATTTTGAAAAAAGTCTCACCAGCCTATGGTATGTTAGTCGGGGCTTTGGTGGGGGGATTAATCGGTGGCGCGGATTTATCTCAAACCGTGAGTCTCATGATCGGAGGGGCTCAAGGTATCACTACCGCAGTCATGCGAATTCTCGCAGCAGGGGTATTGGCGGGAGTACTGATTGAATCCGGTGCGGCTAATACCATTGCTGAAACCATTACCAACAAGTTAGGTGAAACAAGAGCATTATTGGCTTTAGCGTTAGCCACATTAATTTTAACCGCCGTTGGTGTATTTATTGATGTTGCCGTGATTACGGTCTCTCCAATAGCCTTAGCACTTGCTCGTCGTACTGACTTATCAAAACCCGCTATTCTCTTAGCGATGATTGGTGGGGGAAAAGCAGGAAACTTAATGTCACCCAATCCCAATGCAATCGCGGCAGCCGACACGTTCCATCTCCCTCTAACGTCAGTGATGATGGCAGGGATTATTCCCGCTATTTTGGGCTTAATATTGACGTATTTCTTAGCAAAACGGTTAAGAAACAAAGGTTCGCGCGTTTCTGCCCAAGAAGTTGTAACAGTCGAAACGCAGAATTTACCCTCATTTTTAACCGCACTTGTGGCACCTTTGGTTGCCATCTTCTTACTGGCACTTCGTCCGTTAGCCGATATTAAAGTCGATCCTTTAATCGCTTTACCACTTGGTGGTCTGATTGGCGCATTATGTATGGGCAAGCTTCGCCAAGCCAATAACTATGCGATTAGCGGTTTAGGGAAAATGGCTCCGGTGGCGATTATGCTACTTGGTACGGGAGCTTTAGCCGGTATTATTGCCAATTCCGGCATGAAAGATGTGCTCATTGAAGGCTTAAAACATTCGGGTTTACCTTCTTATATCCTTGCGCCAATTTCAGGTGCACTCATGTCGCTTGCGACGGCATCAACAACTGCAGGTACAGCTGTTGCTTCGAATGTGTTCAGTTCAACGCTATTAGAGTTGGGGGTGAGTAGTCTGGCAGGTGCTGCGATGATTCATGCGGGGGCGACAGTTTTCGATCATATGCCACATGGTTCTTTCTTCCATGCAACTGGTGGTAGCGTAAATATGGACATGAAAGAACGCTTAAAATTGATTCCTTATGAAAGTGCAGTGGGGTTAATGATGACCATTGTATCCACCTTAATTTTTGGTGTATTTAATTAGTTTAAGGAGAATATATGAAAATTGTCATTGCGCCTGATTCATTCAAAGAAAGTTTAACCGCACTTGAAGTGGCTAATGCGATTGAAACAGGCTTTAAGCGTATTTTTCCGAATGCCGAATATGTGAAATTACCAATGGCAGATGGTGGTGAAGGTACCGTGCAATCCTTGGTAGATGCCACTCAAGGTCGCTTAATTGAGACAGAAGTCACTGCACCGTTAGGCAAACAAGTAAAAAGCTTTTTCGGTTTATCAGGCGATGGTAAAACGGCGATTATCGAAATGGCGGCCGCATCGGGATTGCATCTTGTCCCGATGGATAAACGAAATCCTTGTCACACCACCAGCTTTGGTACGGGGGAGCTGATTAAGCAAGCCCTAGATCTTGGCGTACAACATATCATTTTAGGAATTGGTGGGAGTGCCACAAATGACGGTGGTGCGGGTATGCTGCAAGCATTAGGCTTACGTTTATTGGATAAAAATGGGCAATCCATTGGCTTTGGTGGTGCAGCATTATCTAATCTTGCTGAAATTCAACTGGCTGATTTAGATCCTCGATTGCAACACGTACAAATCGAAGTAGCTTGTGATGTGAATAATCCACTTTGTGGTGAACGCGGCGCCTCTGCGATTTTTGGTCCTCAAAAAGGCGCCACGCCTGAGATGGTGAAAGAACTCGATGCTGCATTAGCCCATTTTGCTGAAATCGCTGAGCGAGATTGTGGCAAACAAATTAAAGAGCAACCAGGCGCAGGTGCGGCAGGTGGTATGGGCGGTGGTTTATTACTTTTACCCAATGTACAGCTCAAGGCTGGTGTGCAGATTGTATTAGATAATTTAAAACTCGCTGAGCAAGTTAAAGAGGCTGATTTAGTGATTACTGGTGAAGGCCGTATGGATGCACAAAGTATCTTAGGTAAGACCCCAATTGGTGTGGCGCGCACGGCGAAACAATTCAATAAGCCTGTCATTGCGATTGTAGGTTGTTTGCGTGAGGATTATGAAGTGGTGTATGAACATGGCATTGACGCAGTGTTTCCAATTATTCGTAATCTGGGCGATTTACCGATAATTCTCAAACAGGGCGAGCAGAATTTAATCTCAACAGCCCAAAATGTAGCGAGATTGTTGTCATTGAAATAAGCTTTTTATACAAAAGTGCTGTCAAAAATAATGATAAATTTGGCCGCACTTTTTTATTTTATCCTCTCGGATGAAATCTTTCATGAAGGTGTTTCAAGCGTTCTTTAGCTACATGAGTATAGATTTGCGTGGTGGAGAGATCGCTGTGTCCGAGTAGCATTTGCACAACACGGAGATCCGCACCGTGATTCACCAAATGTGTCGCAAAGGCATGACGGAGAACGTGTGGAGAAAGTGCATCTGTATCGATTCCCGCTAACACGGCATAATGCTTGATGCGGTGCCAAAAGGTTTGTCGAGTCATTTGCTGAGCCCGTTGACTTGGAAAGACCACATCAGAACTTTGTCCATTAAGCAAAATGGGGCGACCATAAAGCACGAATTGTCGCACCCAAAACGCGGCCTCTTCTCCCATTGGTACGATGCGTTCTTTGTTACCTTTACCAATCACACGCACGACACCTTGTTGTAAATTTATATTCTCAATAGTGAGCGTGACCAATTCCGTGACACGTAATCCAGTGGCGTATAGCAATTCCAACATGGCTTTATCGCGTAACTCGAGCGGAATTTCGACATCAGGTGTATTTAATAAATCCGTGACTTGTTGCTCGGTTAAATATTTAGGTAAGCGGCTTGGCAATTTAGGTGAGCTCAGTACGGCACTCGGATCATCCGTACGATACTTTTCACGATATAAATATTGGAATAATTTCCGCATCGCGCTCAGCATTCGCGCGGTGCTCGTAGCTTTGTAACCTTGCTCTAAACGGCTGCCTAAAAATTGTTGCAGATCTAAGGGGTCGAGGGTTTCGAGGGATAAATTTTGTTTATCTAACCAATCACAAAGTGCGGTCAAATCGAGACGATAAGACTGCACGGTGTTTTCAGACAATCCTTTTTCGATCCAATATTCATTCAAGAACAAATCAACTAGCGTGAGGTTATTCATGTTTACACTCTATGTATCAAAAAAGCTTTCACGCCACGTGGGGTGATAAATAAGCCGACGAAGGCAAAGGCTGCCATTAAACTAAAGGCATAAACTGGCGAAATCGGATAAAGTACACCAGAAAGCGCAGTGAAAATCGCAATGGCTGCACACCCCGCCAAGGCATTGTATAAGCCTTGTAATTTCGCAATATGGGTTTGTGGTTGAGTGGTGATATAACGCACGGTCGCGTAATGGCCGACGACATAAGTAAGACTGTGAAAACATTGCAGTAAGACAATCTCAATAAAGGTATCGGCATAACCGAAAGCGAGCCAACGCACGATAGCCGCAATACCGGTGAGATAGAAAAGGGCTGTAATGGTCCAGTTTTTGAATAATCGGGTGGAGAAGAAAAAGACCACGATTTCAGCTAATACACTGATTCCCCAAAATAAACCTGCATCGGAAACGGAGTGGCCATGATTTGTCCAAAAAATGGTGCTATATGAGTAATAAGCTGCGTGCGAGCCTTGAATCAGTGCAATCGCAATAAACAAACGAAGGGTAGTTTTATTTTTCAGTAAGTCTAGAAATCCAACGGAATTTTCGACCGCACTTTGGGGTTCATCTTGCGGCATTGGGTTCGGATGAAGTAATTGCACAATACAGTAAAAAACGAGTATGCCTGTGATCATCCAAGTAATATATTGCTCACCCACGAGTCCAACAAAATACCCAAATACCATCACACCAACAACAAACGCAAAGGAACCAATTAAGCGCGCTTTGCCATAATCTAAATGAATTTGTTGTTGCCATGTACTGGCAAGGCTATCACCAATCGGCATACCGGCCGCATTCACCATGGAATACAACGCAAGTCCAATAAATAATAGCCAGAAATTGTACGACATCAGTCCAATTAACGCCATTGTAATGGCACTGGCCACACCTAAATAACGTAAGCCATTTACTAAGAGAGAAACGCGTTTGATTAAGCCGGAAAATAAAATACCGCCGCTGAAACGGAAAATGTAGGCACAGGCAAGCAATAAGCCGATGCTTTCTTCGCTATAAGATTGCGTTTTCAACCATGCCGGGAAAAGGGGAAGAAACACACCGTAGGCACAGTAGTAGCCAAAAAAGCTCAAGGCGAGCCAAGTAAAAGGACGAACTTGCATTAGAATAATTTTTCCATTTCTTGTGAGCGAGCCACACAGGCTTGCATCGCTTGTTTAATGATGTTGTTAAATTGGTGTTGATTGAACACATTCAATGCGGCTGCGGTGGTACCGCCTTTTGAGGTGACATTTTCTCGTAAAGTGGAAAGGGCTTTTTGAGGATTTTCAATCACCAACTTCGCTGAGCCTAACATCGCTTGCTGTACCAACTCACGAGATTGCTTTCATCTAATCCCATTTCCATTAAGCCTTGTTGCATGGCTTCTAAAAATTGGAAGAAGTAAGCGGGGCTACTGCCAGATGCAGCGGTAACTGCATGCATGTGATCTTCATTTGTTACCCAAGTGGTTTTCCCTACAGCAGAAAGTAAATCTTCCGCAAAAGTGCGGTCAATTTCAGGTGTGTTTTTATCAGCAAATAAGCCAGCCATACCTTCACCCACTAATGCAGGTGTGTTTGGCATCACGCGAACAATGGATTTTGCTGTTGGAAGGAGTTCAGCTAATCGGGCAGTCGAAATTCCTGCTGCAATAGAAATAATTAATTTATCAGAGAAATCAACCGCACTTAATGGCTTGCAAACATCGGCTAGCACTTGTGGCTTAACGGCAAATAACACAACTTGAGATTGTGTGATGGATTGCTCGTTATCCGTAGAAACGGCGACGCCATATTGAGCAAAAAAAGCACGTTTTTCTTCATTAGGATCATTAACGATAATTTTATTGGCAGGGTAACCTTGTTTTAATAGGCCTAACACAATCGCTTGTGCCATATTGCCACCGCCGATGAAGGCAATTAATTTCTGTTGCATCATTTTTTCCCGTGAGTTTATGGGCTACAATGTCGCGTATTTTACCCTATTATGAAGGAAGTGTTACGATGTGGTTTAAAAATTTAATGTCATATAGGCTGACTAAGCCCTTAGATTGGGATCTTAATGAATTGCAACGCCAGTTGTCAGATTGTGAATTTCATCCTTGTGGCTCACAAGATCAAAGTAAATTCGGTTGGACTAATCCCTTGAAAGGCAGTGAATTATTGCATTTTTCTGTCGGTAAACACATTTTATTGGTTGCGAAAAAAGAAGAGAAAATGTTGCCGGCGAATGTGGTGAAACGTGAATTAGATGAACGCATTGAAAGCCTTGAGCAAAAAGAAAACCGCAAATTGAAAAAAACGGAAAAACAAACGTTAAAAGATGATGTGGTGATGAATTTATT
>CABSXY010000111.1 GCA_902481695.1 uncultured Haemophilus sp.
GACCAAGTGCTTTTCGCATCTTAATGTTGAGCATTTCCACCACTGCGGAAAAGCCCATAGCAAAGTAAATGTAGCCTTTTGGAATATGAATGTCTAAGCTTTCGGCAATTAAACTTACTCCAACTAAAATTAAGAATGCTAAGGCTAAAATCTTCAATGTCGGATGTGTATCAACAAAATCGCCAATTGGTTTCGCCGCAAACATCATCACACCTACTGCAATCATAATTGCCAAGATCATCACAGGAAGGTGATTTGCCATCCCTACCGCGGTAATTACTGAGTCTAAAGAAAATACGATATCTAAAATCGCAATTTGGATTAATACACCCAAATAACTGACTTTCTTCTTGTTATTCTCTTCTTCATGATGTGCTTCAGGATGCATCGCTTCTTTAATTTCGCCTGTACTTTTCACAATCAGGAATAAGCCCCCAAGGAATAAAATCAAATCACGGCCTGAAATTTCCTGACCAACTAAAGTGAATAGCGGTTCCGTTAATTTCATCATCCAAGAAAGGGAAACAAGAAGTAAAATACGGGTAATCATCGCTAACCCAAGACCGATAATACGACCAGATTGGCGTTGATTCGCGGGTAAACGTCCCACTAAAATACTAATAAAAATAATGTTATCGATACCCAAGACGATTTCAAGTGCGGTCAAAGTGAGCAATGAAATCCATGCTTCAGGATCAACAAGCCATTCAAACATAATATGTTCCTATATAAAATCCGAAAGGTTGAATCATAGACAGTTCGCGTAGAAAATCAAGATTTTTCCTAACTTTTTAAGGTCTCGAAGATCTTTTCTGCTAACGCTTTAGAAATACCAGGTACAGAGGCGATTTCATCCAACGTGGCATTTTTGACACCTTGCAATCCACCTAAATATTTCAACAAGGCTTGGCGCCGTTTAGCGCCTACTCCTTCAATGGTTTCCAATCCACTTTGGGTAAAGGCTTTTTGGCGTTTTTGACGATGACCGCTAATCGCATGATTATGGCTTTCATCTCGAATATGTTGGATTAAATGCAGTGCAAGGCTATCATCCGGCAAATGAATCTCACGATCTTGTTTGCTAATAATCAACACCTCTTGTCCTGCTCGACGATCGACACCTTTTGCCACACCAATTAAGTGCGGTCGATTTTTATCCCATTTTACGTTGAGGTGATGAAAAACCTCTAAGGCACGATTAAGCTGCCCTTTACCACCATCAATAAAAATAATATCGGGAATTTTATCTTCATCAAGATCGCGGTCGTAACGTTTCTTTAAGGCTTGCTCCATCGCTGCATAATCATCACCACCCGTAATACCTTCAATATTAAAACGGCGATAATCTGATTTCAGTGGACCTTCTTGATTAAATACCACGCAAGATGCCACGGTTTGATTCCCCATCGTATGGCTAATATCAAAACATTCCATACGTTTAATTTCGGGCATATCGAGCAATTCGCAAAGAGCTTGATAACGTTCGTGCATTCGAGAAGATTGTTTGAGCTGAGTTGCCAAAGCTGCTTTGGCATTAATTTGCGCTAGTTGTAGATATTTACCTTTATCGCCTTTAGCGGATTCTTGTATCACTACTTTTCTACCTGCTTGTTCAGTTAACAAGGCTTCAAGCTCAGCTTTTTCATCTAATTTATGATCCACAATAATACTATTAGGAATACTTCTGCCCTGATGACCTTGCAAATAAAACTGCCCAGCAAACGTCGCCGTTAATTCAGATAAATCAGTATTGGCAGGCACTTTCGGAAAATAACTGCGATTGCCCAATACTTTGCCTTGACGAATAAACATCACCTGAACACAAGCTAAACCATGCTGATACGCAATGGACATAATATCCATATCGTCCAAACGCTCATTGGATACGAATTGTTTTTCGATAACTGCACGAACGGCTTGAATTTGATCACGATAACGCGCTGCACCTTCAAAATCCAAGTCTCGGCTCGCCTGCTCCATTCTGCCAATGAGATAATCTAATACTTGCTGATCTTTCCCTTGCAAAAATAATCGTGCTAATTCCACTTGTTGGTTATATTCCTCATCAGTCACATAACCTGGTACACAAGGAGCTGAACAACGCCCGATTTGATATTGCAAACAAGGGCGGGAACGATTGTTATAAACCGAATTTTCACATTGACGAACAGGGAATAGTTTTTGCATTAACGACAAGGTTTCACGCACTGCCCCCGCATGAGGATATGGTCCAAAATATTCGCCTGCAATTTTTTTCGTTCCGCGATAAGAAGTAATACGAGGATGACGTTCTTTCGTCAATAAAATAAAAGGATAGGATTTATCATCTCGCAATAATACGTTATAACGAGGTTGATAAAGTTTAATAAAGTTATGCTCAAGCAATAACGCTTCTGTTTCAGAAGAGGTAATGGTTGTGTCAATATGATGAATAGATGACACCAAGGCTTCTGTTTTTTTACTGCTTAAGTTTTTTCGAAAATAGCTGGAAAGGCGCTTTTTAAGATCTTTCGCTTTGCCCACATAAATAACCTGATCTTTATCGTCATACATACGATAAACACCAGGTTCATGAGAAACATCTGAGAGAAACTTCTTGGAATCAAACATCAGTAAAAACTACGCCAAAATTGACCGCACTTTTTCTAAATCTTCTGCCGTATCCACACCAACAGCAGGGACTTCTTTCGCCAATTCCACATGGATACGCTCACCGTACCACAATACACGAAGTTGCTCTAATTTCTCTAAGTTTTCTAATTGTGTTGGTGCCCATTGCACATATTGTTTAATAAAGCCTGCACGATAAGCATAAATACCAATATGACGAAGATACGCATCAGCCAGTTGTGCCTTTGAGGTACCCGCTAATTGCATAAACTGATCACGATCGTAAGGAATCACTGAACGGGAAAAATATAAAACGTAGCCATCTTTATCAGTAACGACTTTCACGGCATTTGGGTTAAATAACTCTTCCGCTTCGTGAATTTTTACGGCAAGTGTCGCCATATTCACGTTAAACTTCGCTAAATTCTCTGCCACCTGACTCACAATAACAGGTGGAATTAGCGGCTCATCCCCTTGGATGTTTACAATAATTTCATCATCAGCAATACCAAGCTTACTTACCACTTCCGCTAAACGCTCAGTACCAGAATTATGCGCTTCTGATGTCATACACACTTCTGCCCCAAAAGCTTTTGCTGCCTTTTCAACTTGTTCGTTATCTGTGGCAATAATTACTCGGCTCGCGCCTGATTGTTGAGCTTTCTCAAAAACATGTTGAATCATGGGTTTACCAGCAATATCAGCTAAAGGTTTACCTGGTAAGCGGCTCGATGCAAAACGAGCAGGGATAATAACTGTAAATGACATAAGCATTCCTTATTCTTTCAGTGTTTCGGCTTTCTCTGCCAACAAAACCGGCACGCCGTGTTCAATAGGATACGCCACTTGCTCAAAAGGGCAAATGAGCCGTTGATTTTCTTGATCGTATTTCAATCTTGCCAAACATCGCGGGCAAGCGATCACGTCTAATAATCGAGGATTAAGTTTCTCATGCATATTTCACTCGAATAGGGTTAAACCAAATGACGAATTTTCTCCCACAATTGTGGAAGTTTTTTGCTTTGATTTTCAGCCTCAACAATCTCCGCATCAACGGGAACATACCACCAATTCTCTTTGGCAAACGCTTGGCATTTTACGGCATCCTTTTCGGTCATAAAGAGCGGTTGGTTTTCAGCGAGTTTTTCTAGCAACTGTGGCTCGAAATGTTGATGATCTTGAAACGCTTTCGTATTTTCTAAACGAATATTTAAATTTTCCAACATCGTGAAAAAACGTTGTGGATTGCCAATTCCCGCAATGGCTGAACCTTGGGTAAACTCACTTAGCAAGCGTTTTTCTGCCGTCACTAAATTAATCGCATAGTGAGGAACTAACGTCATAATAGCATCAGAATAAGCATTTTTTCCGCCATTAGTAATCACAAAGTCCACACTTTTTAAGCGACTTGGTAATTCACGCAAAGGGCCTGCAGGCAATACAAAGCCGTTCCCTAAAGCACGTTCTGCGTCCATCACCACAATTTCAATATCACGTTGCAACTTATAATGTTGTAATCCATCATCCGAAATAATCAGATCGCAATCCTGTGTTTTCAAAAGTAATTCGATAGCTTGTTGACGATTCGGTGAAATCACCACGGGCACACCTGTTCTTTTTGCAATTAAAACGGGTTCATCGCCACCTTGAACGGGATCTGTTTCCGGTGTGACAAGTAAAGGATAGGTTTTAGATTGGCTACCATAGCCACGAGAAATCACGCCTACACGTAATCCTTGTTTTTGTAACGCTTCAACTAACCAGACAACGACAGGGGTTTTACCATTTCCACCGACAGAAAGATTACCAACAATAATGACGGGTTTCGGGGATTTATAAGAAGATAAGATATTTAGGGAAAATAGTGCTCGGCGAATTTGGCTAATCAACCAAAATAGCAGTGAAAAAGGCAGGAGCAACCAAGCAAGCTTTAAATTAGAGTACCAAAAAGGCATTTCATTTGTCCTATATTGATTTTGGGCGAACACATTGGTTCGCCCTTATTATTTTATCCGCTAAACTGCATACTGTGTAATTGTTTATACGCACCATCAAGCGCTAATAAATCTTGATGCGTACCACGTTCTTTAATTTCACCGTGTTCAATGACTAAGATTTCATCGGCATTTTCAATGGTTGATAAACGATGGGCGATAACCAATACCGTACGATCTTTTTTCAGTTCCTCTAATGCGGACTGAATCGCACGTTCAGATTCGGTATCGAGTGCAGAAGTCGCCTCATCTAAAATTAAGACAGGTGAATTACGTAATAACGCACGAGCAATGGCTAAACGCTGACGTTGACCACCAGAAAGACTTGCTCCATTCTCACCGATAACGGTATCAAAACCTTGTGGAAGTTTCTCGATAAACTCTAGGGCATAAGCCGCTTTTGCTGCTTCGATAATTTGCTCACGCGTGTATTTATCTTCTGCCGCATAGGCAATATTATTGGCAATCGTATCATTAAATAAATGCACTTGTTGAGAAACAACAGAACAATTCTCACGTAAATTAGATAGACGATAATCTTGAATTCTCACGCCATCTAATAAAATCTCACCTTCATCAATATCGTAGAAACGCGTTACCAAATTGGCAATGGTTGATTTACCCGAACCTGAACGTCCCACTAATGCCACAGTTTTGCCTGCGGGCACATAAAAAGAGATATTATTTAAGGCCTTATCTTCTTTACCCTCATAAGCAAAACTTACGTTTTTAAATTCTAAATCACCTTTTGCGGGTTCTGCTTTATATGTGCCATTATCTTTCTCTGTTTCCAAATCCAAGATCGAAAATAATGTCTGACAGGCCGCCATGCCTCGTTGGAATTGGGAGTTTACATTCGTCAGGGATTTTAATGGGCGCATCATCGCTAACATGGAAGAAAAGACCACAGTGAAAGAACCTGCCGTTAAATTATGCTCCGCAATTAATGGTGTGGTTGCCAAATAAAGCACTGCCGCTAACGCCAAAGAAGCAATCACTTGCACAACAGGGTCTGAAATGGCATCAGCTGTCACCATTTTCATGCCTTTACGGCGCATATCATTACTGACTTTATCGAAACGCTCTTCTTCCACTAATTGCCCACCAAAAGACAGCACCACTTTATGTCCTTTTAGCATTTGTTCCGTCGCAGAGGTTAATTCCCCCATAGAATCTTGCATGTTTTTACTAAGCTTACGGAAGATCTTCGATACAAAGCTAATAAGCACCGCAATAATTGGTCCGATAACGAAAAGAACCAAGGTCAGTTCCCAACTGGTGTAGAACATCACCACGAGCAATGAAATTAAATAGGCTCCCTCACGTACAATGGTCACCAATGAATTAGATGAAGAATTGGCAATCATTTCTGAATCGTAAGTAATACGAGAAAGCAATTTCCCCGGTGAATTACGATCAAAGAAACTTACTGGCATAAACATTAAATGTTTAAACAAGCGGCGACGCATAATCATCACCACTTTGCCTGATACCCAAGCCAAACAATAGCTGGAAATAAAGTTAGTCACACCACGCAACATAATCATACCAACCACAACAAACGCCATCAGTTTTAGGAAGGAATGATCTGCTTTCCCAAACCCATCATCGAGCAACGGCTTAAGCATATAAATAAGGCCAGAATCAGCCAATGCATTAAAAACGAGAGCGACAGCAGCGACAAATAAGCCTGATTTAAAAGGTGAAATCATCGGCCATAAACGCTTAAAAGTTTGCGAGGTTGAGAAATCTTTATCTTACATAGTTAGTTC
>CABSXY010000112.1 GCA_902481695.1 uncultured Haemophilus sp.
AATTTTAACAAATTAACGCAAAATAATGAATTTATCCCCATTTGAAGAATTCGATCTTTCCCCTGAATTATTAAAGGCCTTAGAAAAGAAAGGTTATACCCGCCCAACTGCCATCCAATTAGAAGCGATTCCGGCTGCAATGGAAGAGCGTGACGTGTTAG
Source organism: uncultured Haemophilus sp. (assembly GCA_902481695.1). Classification (GTDB taxonomy): domain Bacteria; phylum Pseudomonadota; class Gammaproteobacteria; order Enterobacterales; family Pasteurellaceae; genus Haemophilus_D. Next base: position 162 of record CABSXY010000112.1, read on the forward strand.
GTTCTGCACCAACAGGTACAGGTAAAACTGCTGCATTTTTATTGCCAGCGATTCAGCATTTATTGGATTCTCCCCGTCGTAAACCTGGTGCGCCTCGCATTTTAATTTTAACACCAACTCGTGAGTTAGCGATGCAGGTTGCGGAACAAGCGGAAGAATTGGCGCAATTCACGCATTTGAAGATTGCTACGATTACAGGCGGTGTAGCGTATCAAAATCATGGGGAAGTGTTTAATTCAAATCAGGATATCGTGGTGGCAACACCAGGACGTTTATTGCAATACATCAAAGAAGAGAACTTTGATTGTCGCGCGGTAGAAATGCTGATTTTTGATGAAGCAGATCGCATGTTGCAAATGGGCTTTGGGCAAGATGCGGAGAAAATTGCTGCTGAAACACGTTGGCGTAAACAAACGCTCCTCTTCTCAGCGACATTAGAAGGGGAGTTATTAGTTGATTTTGCAGAACGTTTATTGAATGACCCAGTAAAAATTGATGCCGAGCCAAGCCGTCGTGAGCGTAAGAAAATCAACCAGTGGTATTATCACGCCGATAGCAATGAACATAAAATCAAGTTGCTTGCGCGTTTTATCGAAACCGAGAAAGTGAGTCGCGGCATTGTGTTTGTCCGTCGTCGTGAAGATGTGCGTGAGCTTTCTGAAACCTTGCGTAAACGTGGCATTCGTTCTACTTATTTAGAAGGCGATATGGCACAAACGCAACGTAATAACGCCATTGATAAATTGAAATCAGGCGTTGTTACTGTGTTAGTGGCTACTGATGTGGCTGCTCGCGGGATTGATATTGATGATGTGACACACGTCATGAACTTCGATTTACCTTATAGTGCAGATACTTATTTACATCGTATTGGTCGTACGGCTCGTGCAGGGAAAAAAGGTACAGCGGTTTCTTTTGTGGAAGCCCATGATTACAAATTGCTTGGTAAAATTAAACGTTATACGGAAGAGCTTTTGAAAGCGCGTATTTTAGAAGGACTAGAGCCTCGCACTAAACCACCGAAAGATGGGGAAGTAAAATCCATGTCTAAAAAGCAAAAAGCGCGTATTAAAGAAAAGCGTGAAGAAAAGAAAAAATCAGAGGTGAAGAAGAAAGCTAAACTGCGTCATAAAGATACGAAAAACATTGGTAAACGCCGTAAACCAAGCGCAGAAAAAGCAACAGAGAAACAATAAAAAAATAGCCGCACTCATTAAGTGCGGTTATTTTTTTGACTATTTATGAACTTGGCTACCGATTAAGCCACCTAATGCGGCACCGCCTAATGTCGTTGCGGCATTACCGCCAATCATATAGCCTGCTGCGCCACCGATAGCCGCGCCAGCTGTTGTATTTTTTTGAGTGCGACTCATATTCCCACATGCTGCAAGGGAAATAACAGTCATCGCGATAACAAGTGATTTTCCAATTAATTTCATAGGATCTCTCCGTGTTTAACATATAATACTATCTATCATGATAGTAATCCGTAAGACAAACAGAGATGAATGAAAGTTCAGAAATATGCTTTTTCGATGATTTTTTAAACAACCAGATGTATTAATCTTTCGTTTGATCTAATACTTTCGCAACGACTTTCAAATATTCAATTGCCAAACTATGATGTCCCGTACTCGCATTAAACACTAAATCTTCACTTAATACACCACAAGGCATATCCTCTGGGATCTTACCGTCCTCATAAGCTTGATAATCTTCTCGCCAGTCACCATCAAAATAATAGTGTTCTAATATTTTCATTTTAGGTAAGAAGGCCTGCCATTTTTCAAGAAATTGTTCCGCTTCGGCTAAGAAACTTTCCGCTTCATTGAGAAGGTTTTCCATTTCTGAAATTTTATCTAAGCGTGATTGAGATAACATAGGTTTCTCCAAAGTAAGGTAAAAATAAACCGCACTTTATGCGAACAAAGTGCGGTGAGTTTATCATGCGTTTTTAGACTTACACATCATAAGTGGTAGATGCCGTATTACCTCCACGACCTGTCCAGTTGGTGTGGAAGAATTCACCGCGTGGTTTGTCGGTGCGCTCATAAGTATGTGCACCGAAGTAGTCACGTTGTGCTTGCAATAAGTTTGCTGGTAAACGGGCTGAAGTGTAACCATCTAAGAAGGTAATCGCAGATGCCATACAAGGCATTGGGATACCTACTTCGATCGATTTTGCCACCACTTTACGCCAGTCGCTTAATGCATTTTCTAAAATACCTTTGAAGTAACTATCTGAACCCAAGAAGATTAAATCTGGATTTGCTTCATATGCATCACGAATATTACCTAAGAAACGGCTACGGATAATACAACCTTCACGCCATAATAATGCGGTTGCGCCGTAGTTGATGTTCCAGCCAAATTGTTCAGAGGCTTCACGAATCAGCATAAAGCCTTGTGCGTAAGAAATGATTTTTGATGCCAATAATGCTTTACGTATCGCTTCAATCCACACTTTTTTATCGCCTTCAACTGGTTGAATTGTTTTACCAAATAGTTGGTTAGCGGCAACACGTTGATCTTTAAATGAAGATACGCAACGAGCAAAAACGGACTCAGTGATTAAGGTTAATGGAATACCGAAATCTAGTGCATTGATACCCGTCCATTTACCTGTCCCTTTTTAGCCAGCTGTATCTAAGATTTTTTCAACTAATGGCTCACCATCAGCATCTTTATAACCAAGAATATCGGTGGTGATATCGATTAAATAGCTATCCAGTTCAGTTTTTTTCCATTCTGCGAAGATAGCTTGCATTTCTTCATAGCTTAAGCCTAAACCTTCTTTTAAGAATTGGTAAGCTTCACAGATTAATTGCATATCGCCATATTCGATACCGTTATGAACCATTTTCACAAAGTGGCCAGCACCTTCGCCGCCAACCCAGTCACAGCAAGGTTCACCTTGTTCTGTTTTAGCAGAGATTGCTTGGAAGATTGGTTTAACATATGGCCATGCTTCGTGGTTACCACCTGGCATGATAGATGGTCCATGACGTGCGCCTTCTTCACCACCAGAAACACCCGAACCGATAAAGCGAATGCCTTTTTCAGCCAATGCTTTAACACGACGGTTGGTATCAGGATAGTTTGAGTTACCACCATCAATGATGATGTCGCCTTCTTCTAAGTGCGGTAATAATGCCTCAATGAATTGATCCACCACATCACCCGCACGCACCATTAACATCACTTTACGTGGTTTTTCTAATTTAGAAGCTAAATCTTCTAAAGAGTATGCGCCGATAATATTCGTGCCTTTTGCTGCACCTTGTAAAAATTCATCCACTTTTGACGTGGTACGGTTATATGCCACGACTTTAAAGCCATGATCATTCATATTTAAAATGAGGTTTTGCCCCATTACGGCTAAGCCGATAACACCGATGTCGCCTTTTACTGACATTGTTTTCTCCTGTTTTTGAGGTATAAGTCTTTGTACTGATTGGAATATGTTAGTGCTATAAATCACACTCTACATTTATTTACATTGTTAATAGTTTTTTTAATTCATTGAATAGAAGTTTAGCTTTTTTATTATTGTCTTGATCATTTGCTTCTTCTTTTTCATACCATTCAATTACATCCTCCTCTGGATAAAAGAGAGACGCATAGTTCTTAACGGCATTACGGCTTCCGCCTCTAGTTCTCGATGTTCCAAAAATAAAATTACAATATTGATGATTTAACTCATACAAATTATGGCTGACATGCCATTCATTGTCTCCAGAGGAATATAATCCTACTTTTACATCTCCCTTTTGAAATATTGCACAAAAATCAGCACTACCCTCATTGCGCCTAAAATAAACTAAATTATCTAAGAACTGCTCACATGTTTTTTTGAATAGAAGATTTAAGGTTGTTGTTTTACCTGTATTACCCTTACCATATAATATAAATAAATGCTTTTACATTTTTGCTCCTAATAAAAAATTTATTACCAAATCATCTTCTCATTACAAAAAGTGTGGCCACACTTTCCAAGTGTTTTTTAACTCTTCGTCCACGCACTCATATGCTGCGTAAATCCAATATGCGGATAATAATCCACGGCTTGTGGAGCAGATAAAAGCACAATTTTGGCTTGTGGATGTAAGACTTGTTTAGTGTGTTCAATCAACTGCAAGATGATACCTTGTTTCTGATATTCTATAGCCAAACTTCTTTTAAATTTCTCTAATTAAAGAACTGCCTTGCTCTAACGTGTCTAGCCACTGCCATTTTTCATGACCGATGAGTTTACTTTCTTCTAAAGAAAATGTTGTACAACAACGACCCAAACGATTTTCTAGAGATTGATTTAAATGTTGATACGTAAATTCAATTTGAGTATCGTCAATCCATTTCCCAATTAAAAAGCCTTTTAAAATTTCACCGCCACCATATTCTGCCCAAATCATTTTACCTTGTTGATGGTAATGAAATTCTGTTTGACTACTCACCTCACCATTTGCGGTGTTTTCAACAGCAACAAATTTTTTATTATCTAAATTCAACATTAAGTCACTCCGCATCTGATGTATCTATATATATCTTATTTTTGCATAATGTAATGCATTTCAACATTTTTCGCTTTTGCGGCTTTTTCTAGATCTGCTTTATCACTTTGACTATCTCCAACAAGGTATAAAGATACATCCTTGCCGACCTTTTCTGCATTATTTAGTCCATACATAGCAACTGCTTTATTCACAGATTGACTGTTCCCTGCAATTCCGATGTGTAAATTATCTGTAGCTAAAAGAGATACGAGTCGTTTTCCTGAAGTACCACCTGCGGTTCTAATCGTTGCTACAAGCATTCCATTTGAAACTGGGTTTCCTGCTTCTGGAACTTGAAGCATTACTGAGCGATTATCTTTTGGCATTTGTGTCGCTAACTGATCTAAAGATGGACCAGATGAACAAGCAAATAACAACGTTGAAGTAAGTAGTACAAACAGTTTTTTCATTTTTGTCTCCATATCATTCTAATAAATTAACTCTTCGTCCATGCACTCATATGTTGAGTAAATCCAATATGCGGATAATAATCCACGGCTTGTGGAGCAGATAAAAGCACAATTTTGGCTTGTGGATGTAAGGCTTGTTTAGTGTGTTCAATTAACTGCAAGCCGATACCTTGTTTCAGATATTCTATAACAAAATTTCCTTTAAATTTCTCTAATTAAAGAGCTGCCTTGCTCTAACGTGTCTAGCCACTGCCATTTTTCATGACCGATGAGTTTACTTTCTTCTAAAGAAAATGTTGTACAACAACGACCCAAACGATTTTCTAGAGATTGATTTAAATGTTGATACGTAAATTCAATTTGAGTATCGTCAATCCATTTCCCAATTAAAAAGCCTTTTAAAATTTCACCGCCACCATATTCTGCCCAAATCATTTTACCTTGTTGATGGTAATGAAATTCTGTTTGACTACTCACCTCACCATTTGCGGTGTTTTCAACAGCAACAAATTTTTTATTATCTAAATTCAACATTAAGTCACTCCGCATCTGATGTATCTATATATATCTTATTTTTGCATAATGTAATGCATTTCAACATTTTTCGCTTTTGCGGCTTTTTCTAGATCTGCTTTATCACTTTGACTATCTCCAACAAGGTATAAAGATACATCCTTGCCGACCTTTTCTGCATTATTTAGTCCATACATAGCAACTGCTTTATTCACAGATTGACTGTTCCCTGCAATTCCGATGTGTAAATTATCTGTAGCTAAAAGAGATACGAGTCGTTTTCCTGAAGTACCACCTGCGGTTCTAATCGTTGCTACAAGCATTCCATTTGAAACTGGGTTTCCTGCTTCTGGAACTTGAAGCATTACTGAGCGATTATCTTTTGGCATTTGTGTCGCTAACTGATCTAAAGATGGACCAGATGAACAAGCAAATAACAACGTTGAAGTAAGTAGTACAAACAGTTTTTTCATTTTTGTCTCCATATCATTCTAATAAATTAACTCTTCGTCCATGCACTCATATGTTGAGTAAATCCAATATGCGGATAATAATCCACGGCTTGTGGAGCAGATAAAAGCACAATTTTGGCTTGTGGATGTAAGGCTTGTTTAGTGTGTTCAATTAACTGCAAGCCGATACCTTGTTTTTGATATTGTTCATCAACCGCTAAATCAGATAAATAACAGCAGTAGGCAAAATCCGTCAC
>CABSXY010000113.1 GCA_902481695.1 uncultured Haemophilus sp.
ATCCGAATATCACTGAAGAACAATTACAGCGTATTAATCAACGGAAACAAATGCGAACAATCAATGCGCATCAATTGGCGGAAATATTGGAAAAACAAGGCAATTCTGTGGAGTTTATTTCCATTCCCAATAAAAACCACGGTGGCTCAATTCCTGACGCAATCAAACATTGCTTGGAGCAAGTGCAACAATAAAACGTCCAAAAAAATTTGACCGCTTATTTTCTCTTCATTTTCCGTGGTTCGAAACCTTCCCACGATTAGTCAATATTTGACTAGAAAACAAAACTAAGGATGTTTATGCAACAAAATAAAAAAGCCCTTGTGATTTTTTCAGGCGGCTAAGACTCTACAACTTGCCTATTTCAGGTCATCGCAGAATTCGGTAAAGAAAATGTCGAAGTACTGACCTTTCAATACGGACAACGTCATGCAATTGAGCTAGAAAAAGGGCTTAACGAATACTTAGCAGAAAAAGGACTAGCAGATGTTTAAAATTGCAAAAGAATTCAGTTTTGATATGGCACATATGATTAATAGGCATGATGGCAAAATGAATTTATTAGAAACTATCACTCAATTAGGTCAATTAAATATTCGTGCTAATAAACCTAAATGGCAGTTAAGCCTTCAAACTCATAAGATTATTGGTATCGAGTAATATCTTATTAACATCTTTCTGAGAAGAATCAGGCGATTCTTCTCAAATTTGTCTTTCTATTTTCTTCAAAAACTAAAAAATATTGCTATTTATTCAGTATTTTCGTGAATTTTACATTATTTCCACACAATTCTGTGAGGTGATTCACAAATTCGAGAAAAAAGCATTTACTTTTCCCTCTGTTGATTTTATGTTCATTAACAATCTTGTAACAAAGCAACAAGGGGTGATTACTATGTCCTTCCAACTTTCTAAAACCTACCGTCCTGAACGACAACTCATCACCGAAAACTATCGCTTAGATGAGAAAACGGCAGTAGATAACTTGCTTAAAACCTTAGATTTTACCCAAGAACAAGAAAAACGCATTACTGACAATGCGATCAAACTTATTAACAAACTTCGTCATCTTAAACAAAAACAATATGGCGCAGATGCCTTAATGCAAGAATTCTCATTAAGCAGTGAAGAAGGTGTCGCACTAATGTGCTTAGCTGAAGCGCTGTTACGTATTCCTGATGCAGAAACCCGCGATGATTTGATTTATGAAAAATTACGTGATGGTAACTGGAAATCTCACATTGGTAACGCTAACTCATTTTTTATCAACGCAGCTAGTTATGGCTTAGTTTTCGGTAAAAAAATTAGTGAAAATTTAGACGAAAAAAGCCTCGCAAATGCGTTAAGCCGTAGCTTTGCTCGCTTCTCTGCCCCGATTATGCGTACGCTCATTGTAAAATCCATGCAAATCTTAGGGAAACAATTCGTAACTGGCGTTACCATGCAAGAAGCGCTAACGAACATTAAACCTCGTTATGAAAAAGGCTTTACCTTCTCTTTTGATATGCTTGGTGAAGCAGCCATGACCCAAGCAGATGCAGATCGTTATTTTAATGATTATCTCCATGCCATTGAAAGTGTGGGAAAAGATGCTGCAGGTCGCACTATCTATAATGGTAACAGTGTTTCCGTTAAACTTTCTGCTATCCATCCAAAATATTGGCGTGCAAAATATGATCGTGTTATCGACGAGCTTTATCCGCGCGTAAAAGAACTTTTCTTACTCGCAAAAAAATATAACATCAGCGTAAACATTGATGCAGAAGAAGCTAGCCGCTTAGAACTATCTCTGGATTTAGTCGAAAAATTACTAGATGAGCCAGAACTCAAAGGTTACAAAGGTATTGGCTATGTTGTTCAAGCCTACTCTAAACGTTGCCCATTTGTGTTGGATTACTTAATCAATCTTGCTCGCGAAAAAGACGGTTACTTGATGATTCGCCTTGTAAAAGGAGCTTATTGGGATAGCGAAATAAAATGGGCGCAAGCGGATGGCTTAGATGGCTTCCCACTTTATACTCGCAAAAATCACACCGATATCTCTTATATTGCCTGTGCGAAAAAATTACTTGCTGCTCAAGATGTGATCTACCCACAATTTGCAACTCATAACGTACAAACCATGTGTACGATCCACGAATTAGGTCAAGGCAAACAATTTGAATTCCAATGCTTACATGGCATGGGTGAAAGCTTATACGACAACATTGTTGGCAAAGAGAATTTCAATCGCCAAGTCCGTGTTTACGCACCTGTAGGTACACATGCGACCTTATTAGCTTACTTAGTTCGCCGTTTATTAGAAAACGGGGCAAACTCATCATTTGTTCATCAATTGGTCGATGAAAATATTCCGGTAGAACAATTAGTGATTCCGCCTTGGAAACTTTATGAGAAATCTAATGGTGAACCGAATAAATTAGTGCGCAATCCACTTGAGCTATTTAGTGATCGTAGAAACTCTGCAGGTTTTGATTTAAGCAACGAATTTGAGTTAGCTAAATTGGAACAAGCATTAAACGAAGCACCTATCGAAAATGCGCAATCACTCACAGTGCTGGCTAATGCAGAAAACTTAGCTGCACATACCGTCGTCAATCCAGCTAATCTGAAAGAGAACTTAGCGGAAGTTGCCTTCTTAAACCCAACTGAAGCACAAGCTGTGTTTAATGCGGCAAATAATGAGACATGGGCAGCACAAAGCTCAACTGAACGAGCAAATGTATTACGAAAAGCCGCCGATTTATATGAAGAAAACTTCGGCTTATTGATGAAACTTGCTATTGTTGAAGCTGGTAAAACATTACCAAATGCAATTGCAGAGCTACGAGAAGCGGTCGATTTTCTCAGATATTATGCAAATCAGCTTGAATATCTCGCAAAAGATCAACACTTAGGTCCACCACGCGGAAAAGTTCTCTGTATTTCGCCTTGGAACTTCCCTTTAGCTATCTTTACTGGACAAGTCGCTGCAAGCCTTGCAGCAGGAAATGCGGTAATTGCCAAACCAGCAGAACAAACTTCTCTTATTGCATATGCAGCAGTAAAACTTTTACACCAAGCAGGCGTACCAAAAGAGGCATTACAATTGGTGCTTGGAGCTGGCGATTTAGGAGCGGCATTAGTACAACAAGCTTTTGATGGCGTTGTGTTTACTGGCTCAACTGAAGTTGCAAAATTGATTGAAAAACGAATTGCACAAGCGGATAACGATCCTGTTTTAATCGCTGAAACTGGTGGACAAAACGTATTAGTATCTGACTCTTCTGCATTACCAGAACAGGTTGTTGCAGATGTTTTACGCTCTGCATTTGACTCTGCTGGTCAACGCTGTTCTGCGCTACGTATCTTGTTATTACAAGAAGATGTCGCAGATCATTACTATAAAATGATTACAGAAGCGATTAACGAATTTAGCCTTGGTGACCCTCGTTTACTCTCAACGGATATTGGCCCTGTAATTGATCAAGAAGCAAAACAAAACCTAGAAAACCATAAAGCGAATATGCGGAAAGTCGCTCGTGCCTATGTCGAATTAGAGGCACCAACCAATGGTCATTTTGTCGCACCAGCAGTCTATCTTTTAGATAATCTTAACCAATTACAACGTGAAGTGTTTGGTCCTATCTTACACATCGTGCGTTATAAAAAAGAGAACTTGGTTAACGTACTCAATGAAGTTAATGCGAAAGGTTATGCGCTAACTGGTGGTTGCCATAGCCGTATCCGTAAACAGATGGACTTAGTTGAAAAACATCTCAACTGCGGTAACTTCTATATTAACCGTAATATTGTTGGTGCAGTTGTGGGCGTACAACCATTTGGTGGTCATGGTTTATCTGGTACAGGCCCGAAAGCCGGTGGCGAATTCTATTTGCAACGTTTAACAAAAACAGACCGCTACTACAGCCAATTCGGCGACGAAAACAGTCTGGGTAATGCACAACCTGTTTTAGACAGTATCACTGGTGAACGTAACTCATTAGCTTACCTGCCTTCTGAAGTAGCAATTTTAAATGGCGATTTAGCTGCATCAGAAAAAGCTGCCAATAAACTATTGGCAAAAGGCTTTACGATTTTAGTTGAGCCAAGTCATCCTTTAGCTAAATCGGGTAAAGCTGGCGTACGAGTTGATACTAAATTAGGTCACTGCCAAAAAGGTATCTACTTAGCAGAATTAAGCAAAGAACGACGCCAATGGTTAGCTGAAAACAGCTCAGCTATTTTTAAATGCTATGATTGGCAAACTACCCAAGATATTTTACCGCTATACTATGAGTTCTCTCGCAGTTACAACACCACAGCTGCTGGCGGAAACACCTCGTTAATGTCTTCTGAAGAACATTAAGAAGGAGTGATTTATGCAAATTTACATTACCTTTGGGCTCTATTTGCTCATTATTTTAGGCATTGGGTTATATGCCTACCGTTCCACGCAGAATTTTGACGACTATATTCTAGGGGGGCGCAAAATGGGCAGTTTTGTTACTGCCATGTCTGCTGGTGCATCAGATATGTCCGGCTGGTTATTAATGGGATTACCTGGAGCAATTTTTCTCTCTGGTTTATCCGAAGCTTGGATTGTTGTTGGGTTAACTATTGGGGCTTATTTGAACTATCGTGTTGTTGCTGGCCGCTTGCGTATTTTTACTGAAAAATATAGTAATGCCTTAACGTTACCGGAGTTCTTTGCACAACGTTTTCCACGTCAGAAAAAAGCACTGAAAATCATCTCTTCAGGTATTATCTTGTTCTTCTTTACCATCTATTGTGCCTCTGGAGTAGTGGCTGGTGCGAAATTATTCCAAAGCCTATTAGGCATGGATTACACTACCGCACTTTGGTTTGGTGCGATTGCGACCATTAGCTACACCTTTATTGGTGGGTACTTAGCAGTTTCTTGGAGTGATACCATTCAGGCTTCATTGATGATTTTTGCTCTAATTCTTGCTCCTGTGATGGTTATTCTCTCGATCAGTTGGGATGATCTCACAATGGCACTTGAAGCAAAATCTGCTGTAACAGGTATTCCTTATAGTAACTGGTTGCACAACGTTTCTGGTATTGGTGTAGTGTCTGCCTTGGCATGGGGTTTAGGTTACTTCGGTCAACCACATATTTTGGCTCGCTTTATGGCTGCAGACTCTGTTGCTTCTTTAAATAAAGCACGCAAAATCGGTATTACTTGGATGATCCTTTGCTTAAGTGGTGCAGTTGCTGTCGGTTATTTTGGACTAGCTTATTTCACTGAAAGAAACATTGACCTTGCGAATGCAGAATCTGTATTCATTGAATTATCCAAAGTCATGTTTAACCCTTGGATTGTCGGCATCATATTATCTGCAATTCTTGCCGCAATTATGAGTACCTTATCTGCGCAATTATTGATGTGTTCTGCGGCTATTACAGAAGATTTCTATAAAGGTTTCTTCCGTAAAAATGCCTCTAGCACAGAATTAGTTTGGGTTGGTCGCTTAATGGTGTTACTCATCTCTGTCATTGCTATCGTTATCGCACATGACCCTAACTCAAAAGTGATGGGATTAGTTTCGTACGCTTGGGCTGGCTTTGGTGCTGCATTTGGACCAGTTGTGATTCTTTCTCTCTTTAACCGTAACATTAGCTCAAAAGCTGCATTATGGGGAATGCTATCTGGCGCTATCACCGTCGTTGCATGGAGCCCACTCATGCGCTATCTAGGCTGGGACGATTTATCCAAACTTTATGAGATTATTCCCGGTTTCTTAGTTTGCTCATTTATTACTTTAACATCATCTGTCTTTGCACCTGTTCATCCGAAAGTGCAACAACAATTTGATGAAGCCTTAGCTGAATTTGAAACCAGATGCTAACTTTATTTAACAAAAAACTAAACAAAATGATCTAACCCCAAAAAGTTAGACTGTTATTTAAAGGACTGCTTTCGATATTGTATCGGACTCAGTCCTTTTAATTTTAATTGGATTCGTTCTTCATTATAGTACCGGACATAATCATTGATAACCTTTTCAAGTTCATCAATGCTAGTAAACGATTTTCCGTGAAAGCAAGATTTTCGTGATGTTCGAAATAGAAATTCACGACTTGTTGTTTGAAAAGTTGATTATATTTAGTCATAAAAAATCTGCACCTTAATCAGTTAGAAGTTTAGTCTAACTTTTGGGGTGCAGATCATGACCGGGGATTTTTCTTATTGTGCTTGTTTGAGTTTATTGATGGCTTCTTTATTGAAGAAGTAATGCGTGCCACAACATTCACACTGCATATCAATGCTGCCTTTATGCTCTTCTAAGAT
>CABSXY010000114.1 GCA_902481695.1 uncultured Haemophilus sp.
ATATTCAATTTAAAGTGACTTCTGCCGATAGCCGCCGTTTAATTCAGGTACGCGTAACCGTGCCGGATGAGCATTTATCGGATATGGAAGTCGTGGAAGAACAAGCTGAATAAATTGCTCAGTTGACCGTATTCTTAGCCCCCTCTTTGCTGAAGAGGGGGAATATTTTTTTATAGTATGGATAAAATGAATAAGTTAGTGATTTATCTTATTGCCCTGATTTCTGGTGTGATTGGCGTGTTTGCCTTTTCGCCGTTTGATTATTGGGGATTAGCCTATGTATCCTTAGGCGGATTACTTTTTGTGGCGAAAAATGCCAAAAAATCAACCGCACTTTTGGCCACCTTTTTGTGGTCGATGGGCTTTTTCTGTTTTGGTGTAAGTTGGTTAAATGTTAGCATTCATCAATTTGGTGGTGCTTCCCTTGGCGTGAGTTATCTCTTGGTGGGCTTGCTTTCTGCCTACCTTGCACTTTATCCAATGCTTTTCACTTATTTAGTGCAACGTTTTCAGGTGCAAAGTGCGGTCATTTTTGCCGCGATTTGGACATTGACTGAATTCTTGCGTGGATGGGTATTTACCGGTTTTCCTTGGTTACAATTTGGTTATACTCAAATCGACAGTCCATTTTACGGTATCGCCCCGATCTTTGGTGTGACAGGGATGACATTCTTTACCGTTTGGACAAGTGCGGTCATTTTTAATCTTGTTTTTTCACTATCGAAAAAACAATGGAATTTAGTCAGTGTGAATGCATTGCTATTATTGGTTGTGGGTGGATTAAGTGCTTATGCCGGTAAGGTGAATTTTGTTCAACCAAAAGGAGATAAAGGATTAACCGTCACCCTTGCACAAGGTAATATTGAGCAAAATTTAAAATGGGATCCTGAATATCTTTATGCCACGGTAGACATCTATCAAAAACAAATTTTGGCACATTTAGGCAAGTCTGATTTGATTATTTTACCCGAGTCGGCATTGCCTACTCTTGAAAATGCCATTACGCCATTTTTTGAAGCTTTAGATAAAGTTGCGAAAGAGAAAAACACGGAAGTGATGATTGGCACCGTATATCGCGATGAACAAAGCGGTAAATTATTAAATTCGATTGTGACGGCAGGGAATCCAGATTTTCCTTATGAATTAACGACAAAAAATCGTTACAGCAAACATCATCTCGTGCCATTTGGTGAGTACGTGCCGTTAGAAAGTTTGTTACGTCCACTTAACTCGGTATTTAATTTACCAATGTCTGCATTCCAAAGTGGCGATGCAGTACAGCCATCTTTTATGGCAAAACAACATGCTTTTGCACCGGCTATTTGTTATGAAATTATTTTCGGTGAGCAACTTCGTGAAAATCTGAAAAAAGAGACGGATTATTTGCTGACTATTTCTAATGATGCGTGGTTTGGTGATAGCATTGGCCCTTGGCAGCATTTACAAATGGCTAGAATGCGTGCGCTCGAATTAGGTAAACCATTAATTCGTGCAACCAATACGGGGATTTCAGTGTTTATTGATGCAAAAGGCAAGATTGAAGCGCAAGCACCGCAATTTGAGGAAACCACACTGACCCATAAAATGGTGCCAACAGAAGGCAAAACGCCTTATGCAGCATTAGGTAATTTACCTATTTATGTGTTGTCATTGATTTTTGTGTTATTACGTGGTTTCACGACGTTATTAAAACGTCGCTTGAACCTTTCACAAAAATAGCAGTCAAAACGACCGCACTTTTTTAACGTGAGAGAAAAATAAATTTCTTCTTATAAAACCAATGAGATTTTAATGAATAAAAATCTAATCGAAGTCAAAAACCTGACCTTTAAACGAGGTGAGCGTGTGATTTACGATAATCTGAATTTAAAAGTCCAACAGGGCAAAATTACGGCCATTATGGGGCCATCAGGGATCGGGAAAACCACGCTACTAAAATTAATCGGTGGTCAGTTGCATCCTGAACAGGGCGAGATTTTGTTTGATGGACAAGATATTTGTCGTCTTTCAAATCGTGAGCTTTACGAAGTGCGTAAACGCATGGGGATGTTATTCCAATCAGGTGCATTATTTACGGATATTTCAACGTTTGATAACGTGGCATTTCCGATTCGCGAGCATACGCGTTTGCCAGAAAGTCTAATTCGTCAAATTGTGTTGATGAAATTAGAAGCAGTGGGCTTACGTGGTGCGGCAGATTTAATGCCTTCAGAGCTTTCAGGGGGGATGGCGCGTCGTGCAGCATTAGCACGTGCGATTGCACTTGACCCAGATTTAATTATGTTTGATGAGCCGTTTACGGGGCAAGATCCAATCAGCATGGGCGTGATCGTGAGCTTAATTAAACGCTTAAATGAGGCACTGAATTTAACCTCTATCGTGGTTTCCCATGATGTGAATGAAATATTAAGTATTGCAGATTATGCCTATATTATTGCGGATAAGCATGTGATTGCCGAAGGAACATCAGAGCAACTGCTCGCGAGCCAAGATCCGCAAGTAGTGCAGTTCTTAAAAGGTGAAGCAGATGGTCCGGTAAAATTCCATTATCCGGCAGGTGATTATGTGGAGGAATTATTTAAATGATTGTTGATATGATTTCTTCACTTGGACGAAGCGTAATTAAATTTTTCCGTGCATTAGGCCGCTCAGGCTTTATGTTGTTCGGTGCGTTAGTGGGTAAGCCACAAATTCGTCAACATTTTCCTTTATTAGTGAAGCAATTACACGTATTAGGTGTACAGTCTTTATTAATTATCCTGCTTTCAGGTTTATTTATTGGAATGGTGTTAGGCTTACAAGGCTATGTGGTATTAGTCGATTTTTCTGCAGAAACTAGCCTTGGGCAACTTGTGGCGCTGTCTTTATTACGTGAATTAGGCCCAGTAGTGACCGCACTTTTATTTGCGGGGCGAGCAGGTTCTGCGTTAACGGCTGAAATTGGCTTAATGAAAGCCACAGAACAACTTTCCAGCCTTGAAATGATGGCGGTCGATCCATTACGTCGAGTGATTGCACCGCGTTTTTGGGCTGGACTGATTGCGATGCCAATTCTTGCGCTTCTCTTTACCGCGATTGGTATTTGGGGCGGCTCGCTTGTTGGCGTGGATTGGAAAGGTGTGGATGCAGGTAGCTTCTGGTCTGTGATGCAAAATGCCGTCAGCTGGAGCTATGATATTCTAAACGGATTTATTAAAAGCGTATTTTTCGCCATTGCGGTGGTGTGGATTGCGTTATTCAATGGTTATGATTGTATTCCAACATCTGAAGGTATCAGTCAGGCTACAACCAGAACGGTTGTCCACGCATCACTTGTGGTACTTGGGCTCGATTTCATCTTAACTGCCATTATGTTTGGGGCAGGCTAATAGGGTATTTTTATGCGACAAACAATTAAATATGAATTTTGGGTAGGCTTATTTTTACTACTCGGTATCGCTGCGTTAGTATTTTTAGGCTTACGTGTGGCAAATGTACAAGGTTTTGGTGAAACAAAATCTTACACAGTAACTGCAACTTTTGACAATATTGGTGGACTAAAAGTCCGTGCACCACTTAAACTTGGTGGGGTAGTCATTGGTCGCGTGTCTGACATTACGTTAGACGAAAAATCTTACTTGCCAAAAGTAAGCATTGCGATTAATGAAGAATATAAAGAAATTCCGGAAAACAGTTCGTTATCGATCAAAACATCGGGATTATTGGGCGAGCAATATATCGCCTTAAGTATGGGCTTTGATGATGGTGAAACCGCGATGTTAAAAAACGGTAGCCAAATTCAAGACACTAAATCCGCAATGGTATTGGAAGATTTAATCGGCCAGTTCCTTTACGGTGATAAAAAAGCAGACGGTAATGCTGACAAAGCAGAATCAGATGTAAAATAATAATCTTTATTTAGGAGATTTATGATGAAATTTACTCAGTTTAAAAAATGGTTTAGCGTAATGGCATTTGCAGTGACCGCACTTTTTGTGACTCAAACTGTACGTGCAGAAACAAGCCCTTATGTGTTGATGCAACAAGCATCAGATAAGTTATTTGCCGATATCAAAAACAATCAGGCAAAAATTAAAAAGGATCCAAACTATTTACGTACTATCGTGCGTAACGATTTATTACCTTACGTGCAAGTAAACTATGCAGGTTCTTTGGTGTTAGGTTCTCACTTTAAATCAACCACACCAGAACAACGTGAAAAATTCTTTAAAGCATTCAGCGATTTTATCGAACAAGCTTACGCACAAGTGTTAACCGCTTACACCGATCAAAATATTCAAATTGAACCGGCTAAAGAAGTAGGCGACAAAAACCTTGTAAGCATTCGTGTGAACATCGTGCAAAATGGTGGACAAGCGCCAATTAAATTAGATTTCAAATGGCGTAAAAACAGTAAAACGGGCGAATGGCAAGCTTATGACATGGTTGCAGAAGGCGTGAGCATGGTTGTCACCAAACAAAACGAATGGAGCGGTATTTTACGTCAACAAGGTATTGATGCTTTAACCGCTCAAATTCAAAAATCTGCCGCAGCACCTGTGACATTGAGCAAATAAGAGAATGACTGCGTTAAAGTGGGATTTAATCCAAAATAATGATAAGATAGCTCTCCAATTATCGGGGGAGCTATCCCGCAACACGTTGTTACCATTATGGCAACAACGTGCTTCTTTTTTATCAGAAAAGCTGGCGAATCAAAGTACCATTGAATTTGATTTAACGAATATTAAACGAATTGATTCTGCCGGTTTTGCATTATTGTGTGATTTTCTACATGATAGTGAGCAGTTACCAAATAAAAAAGTGCGGTTGATAAATCCGCCAGAACAGTTATTAACCCTTGCTGATTTAGTGAATTTATCTCATTGGATTGGCACTTTTATTGATCATCATTAAAACGGAAATCCTAATGGAACTGCAAGAAATTGAACGTATTTTAAAAGAAAGCCTGAATGTAGATGAGGTTTATGCTCAAGGTGAAAATGCTCACTTTGGTGTGATTGTAGTGAGTGATGAAATCTCAGCACTTTCTAAATTAAAACAGCAACAAACCATCTACGCGCCATTAATGCCTTACTTTCAAACTGGCGAAATTCACGCTTTAACTATTAAAACCTATACCACTGCAAAGTGGAAAATGGATCGTCTATTACATCAAGCAAGCTAGGATTTTCTATGGAAAAATTTCGTGTTTATGGCGGGCAATCTCGCTTAAGTGGTACTGTAACTATCTCAGGTGCAAAAAATGCTGCACTTCCTATTCTTTTTGCCGCAATTTTGGCAACTGAGCCGGTTAAATTAACAAACGTACCGGAACTCAAAGATATCGATACCACCTTAAAAATCTTACGCAAACTTGGCGTGGTGGCAGAGCGTGATGCTGAAGGTGCAGTATTATTAGATTGTTCTAAAATTGATCATTTCGTTGCGCCATATGAATTAGTAAAAACCATGCGTGCCTCTATTTGGGCATTAGCACCTTTGGTGGCTCGTTTTCATCAAGGTCAAGTTTCTTTACCAGGCGGTTGTTCTATCGGTGCACGTCCAGTCGATCTTCACATTAGCGGCTTAGAAAAACTCGGTGCGACCATTGAGCTTGATGAAGGTTATGTAAAAGCAGTTGTTGCTGATCGTCTTGTAGGTACGCGTATTGTGATGGAAAAAGTGAGCGTTGGTGCGACTTTATCTATCATGATGGCGGCAACGCTTGCAAAAGGTACAACAATCATTGAAAACGCTGCTCGCGAGCCAGAGATCGTCGATACAGCAGATTTCCTCAATAAAATGGGCGCAAAAATTACAGGTGCAGGTACTGATCACATTGTCGTTGAAGGTGTTGATCGCTTAACAGGCTGCGAGCACAGCATTGTGCCAGATCGTATTGAAACCGGTACATTCTTAATTGCGGGTGCCATTTCAGGTGGTCGCGTGGTATGTAAAAATACCAAAGCGGATACCATGGATGCCGTGATTGATAAACTTCGTGAAGCGGGTGCAGAAGTTGAAGTGACTGAAGATAGCATTACATTGGATATGCATGGCAATCGTCCAAAAGCTGTGAATATTCGTACGGCACCACACCCAGGTTTTCCAACCGATATGCAAGCTCAGTTCACCTTGTTAAACATGGTGGCAGAAGGTACAAGTATCATCACTGAAACCATCTTTGAAAACCGCTTTATGCATATTCCAGAATTAATTCGTATGGGTGGTAAAGCTGAAATTGAAGGCAATACTGCAGTGTGTCATGGTGTTGAGCATCTTTC
>CABSXY010000115.1 GCA_902481695.1 uncultured Haemophilus sp.
AAGCCGATACCTTGTTTTTGATATTGTTCATCAACCGCTAAATCAGATAAATAACAGCAGTAGGCAAAATCCGTCACCGAACGTGCCACACCCACTAATCGTTCACCATCCCAAGCGGTGACTAATAAATCCGCATGATGCAACATTGCCGCGACGCGTTTTTCATCCTCTAACGGACGGCGTGCCCCGAGCGTTGTTTTATTTAACAATTCAATAAATTGTTTAACTGAAATTGGTTCATTTACTTTGTAGTCTATCATTTTGCCATCCTATGGTATTTGATACTCAACTTGTTATAGCAATTTCGCCGCCGCTTTATCCAAATACCATTCCGTCACTCCATTTTTTGCTTTAATTTTTGCTGCGGGATAAGGCAGATTCTCTGCAGGAGTCGTTTGGATTTCTTTTAAAATGTCTGCTTTGCTTTCGCCAGTGACTAAATAGGTAATGCGTTTGGCTTGTTCAATGAGTTTGGCTGTTTTAGAAATGCGAATTTGACCACTTTCAGGGTGTTTAGCAATGACAGCTAGGTTTTCATCATCAAAATTAGTTTGATGTGGGAAGAGAGAAGCGGTATGACCGTCAGTCCCCATACCTAAAATGATCCAATCAAAAACACCGTTTGGAATGACCGCACTTAATTCTTCTTCGAAACGTTTCAACTCAAAGTGCGGTTCATTTTCGCCGCGAATTCTGTGGATGTTTTCCGTTGGAATTTGAATATGATCGAATAAGAGTTTTTGCACTTCACCATAGTTGCTTTCTGAATCTGTTGGTGGAACCATACGATCATCACCCCACCAAAAATGCAGATTCTTCCAGTTGATTTGTTCGGTATAAGGCGCTTTGGCTAAAGTTTTGAATAACAGCTTAGGCGTTGAACCGCCAGAAAGAGAAATATGTACAGGGTGATTTAATTGGCTATAAATCACAAATTCTTGGGCGATCTTTTCAACAGCGTGTTGAGCCGTTGGGAAGGTGATGGTGTTCATGTTTGTTTCTCTCTATTCGGTGATAAGCCTTCTTCTATTTATTGAAGAAGGCGAGATATTGATGACTAAACCTTTTTCTTCATTTTACCGCTTGGTTTACGCCATACGCGACCACTTTTCGCAATGAGTTTTTCGGCTGCAATCGGTCCCCAAGTGCCGGCTTCATATTCGTAGATTCGACCACCAGCTTCTTTGTAATCCAAAATCGGTTGCACAAATTTCCATGCAGCGTGCACCGCATCCGTACGCGCAAAGAGTGTGGCATCGCCCTTCATCGCATCAAGCAATAAGCGTTCATAAGCCGTGAGCACTTGCTCATCGGCTAAATCGGCATAACGGAAATCCATTGAGACTTCTTTGGCTTCAAAGCCCGCACCTGGTTTTTTCAAGCCGAAGCGCATGGAGATGGCTTCATCGGGTTGGATACGAATGATCAATTTATTTTCTGGTGCATTTTGGCTAAATACAGGGTGCGGAGTAGTTTTGAAATGAATCACAATTTCAGTCACACGTGCCGGTAAGCGTTTACCTGTACGCACATAGAAAGGTACGCCAGCCCAACGCCAGTTTTCAATTTCGCAACGTAGCGCCATAAAGGTTTCAGTGCGAGAGTTAGCCGGCACGCCTTTTTCCTGTAAATAGCCTTTGACTTCTTTGCCATCAATTTCGGCTGCAGTGTATTGACCAAGCACTAAGTTGTGCTCAACGTCATCTTGCGTTAATGGACGTAAAGAATGCATGACTTTGGCCACTTCATCACGCATTGAGTTCGCATTGATGATTGCAGGTGGTTCCATGGCAACCATGGCTAAAACTTGTAATAAGTGGTTTTGGAACATATCACGCATTGCACCAGAGCCATCATAATAGCCACCACGTTCTTCTACGCCAATGGCTTCGGCACCCGTAATTTCGACATAATCAATGTAATTACGGTTCCAAAGCGGCTCGAATAAGCCATTTGAGAAGCGTAAAACAAGCAAGTTTTGTACGGTTTCTTTACCAAGATAATGGTCGATACGATAGATTTGATGTTCTTCAAAGAAACGATGAATTTGGACGTCGAGTTCTTGTGCTGTTTTTTCATCGTAACCAAAAGGTTTTTCGACAATAATACGTTTCCAACCGTCTTTTTCTTCGTTTAAACCATGAGCCGCAAGACATTCTGGAATTACACCATATAAGCTTGGTGGTGTGGACATATAGTAAAGGGTGTTGCCATTCGTTTGATATTTAGTATGTAATTCTTCTAAACGAGGGACTAATTTACCGTAATCGGCAGCATCAGATGTGTTTACCGCTTGGTAATAGAGATGACTACAAAAAGCGTCTAGCGTTTCTGGAGTGGTTTCTTCTGTTTCAAGTAACGCTTCACGCATTTTTTCACGGAAAGTCTCATCGTTTAATTCTGAACGCGCGACACCTAATACAGAAAATTTGTTTAAGCGGCCAAATTTGAAGAGATTATAAAGTGCGGGAATGAGTTTACGGTGAGTTAAATCACCGGAAGCACCAAAAATTACGATACAGTTATTATTCGTTTGCATATTATTCCTTATTGTTCCGAGTAGTATTTTTAAATAATGCAATATATTACTGCACTTTACCAATCGAACCAATCAATTAAATTGAAAGACAGATGCCCAATTTTGTGTATTATCTGCCACCATCACAAAGGGTGGATTAATTAAACTTTCACGATGATTATAGGTGAGCGGCTGATAGTTCGGATCGAAAATCATCCCATTGATTTCAGCTAATAAAATTTCAGCGCCTGCCGTGTCCCATTCACCGGTTTTACCGAGTCGAACATAGCAATCAACAATTCCTTCTGCAACCAAACCACTTTTTAAACTGCTAGACCCAATAACCGTAAATTCACATGCCAAATTCTTCGCTAAAATTGACCGAACTTTCTCTTGTGAGGTGGTGGCGCCTACGGCGATTTTTAACGGTTTGGTAAGATCAATTTTTCTTGGACGTAAGCGTGTTATCTCTTTGTTACTTTGTTTGAATGCCCCAAAACCTTTCATGGCGTAATAGGTGATATTCAAAACAGGGAAGTGAATCACGCCTAGCACAGGTTGGTGGTCTTGCACGAGTGTAATCAATACGGAGAATTGATCTGTGCGATCAATAAATTGCTGTGTACCATCAAGGGGATCGATCAACCAATAAGTTTGCCAAGTTTGGCGCTGTGCAAAGGGGATGTTGCAGTTTTCCTCTGAAAGAACAGGAGTGTCAGGGAAAAGTGCGGTCAGTTTTTCGATTAAAAATTGGCTGACAAATAAATCTGCTTCCGTGACAGGAGTGTTATCCGATTTAGTTTGTATTGTCACGTCCTGTTGGTAAAAACGCGCTAAATGTTTTCCCGCTTCATTAGCGAGTGTGCGGACTTGATCGAGAAGAGATTGAGATAATTGCATGTTTATTTCCTACTTTGATTTCGGTAATAACAAGGAGAGGCAAATTGTCGTATAGATTGCTAGGATGGCAGAGCCCTCTAAGACGAATAATACACGGTCAGTCAGATATTGGGTATTGGGTGCGATGAGAAGATTGCCGATACTCCAATAACAAAAAAGAATGATGAATGAAAAAATGAGAATTTTATTCCACTGATGACGTAGATAGCCGCGGTATTTAGCAAAGTAAGCGTTGATTATTGCCGGCACGGTGAGTGGCCAGAATGTTAAAAAGAAACCAAATAATGCGGCATCGAAGTTACCTTCTTTGCAGTAGTCTAGACCAAAAATGGCATAAGCAATAACACTACCTATCAACTGAGTAATCAGTGGGAAGATAATCATTGCCTTTAGATAAGGGGATTGCGTTGACACCTTAAGCTCCTAGAAAAATAGGCTATCCGAGGACAGCCTATTTAAATCCATTATTTCGATTTCTTCGCACGTAATACACGAGAAACGAAAATAAAGATACCAAAGATAAATACGGCAAGACCAAGTAATTCGCCAATATTATCCCAGTTTTCTAGCGCTAAGGCTAATGGTGCTTCTGAACCACCCGAAGTCACAGATGCTGCAATAATAAAGGCTAAGATAACGCCCATTAAGCTTTCACCCACAATTAAACCTGCCGCGAAGAGTGTGCCGAAACGTTCTGCTTTTTTCTCTACTTCAGCATCATGAGTGCGTTTTGCATAGTTTTTAATATGACGGGTGATGAACCATGCCATTACAGCCCCAACGACAACCGGCATATTGATTGATGGTGGAAGGTAGATACCAATCCCGACGGCTAACACCGGTAAGGCAAAGCGACTGTTACTGGTTTTACGCATAAATGCATCTACAATAATCAACACAATACCTAAGCCCACACCACTTAAAATATAAGTCCATTCTAATTGGTTCGTAAAAATACCTTTAGAAATGGTGGTCATAATGGTGGCTTGTGGTGCAGAAAGCGCTTGTGCAGGATCCATATCTGGGCGTGGTAATGCGCCAGTGAAACCATAAGCATGGTATAAAATTTCTAATACTGGTGCAATCACTAATGCACCCACGAAACAACCGATAATCAATGCAACCTGTTGTCTCCAAGGGGTGGCTTCAACTAGAAGACCGGTTTTTAAGTCTTGTAAGTTATCGTTTGAAATAGTCGCGGTGGTTAAAACGATAGATGCCGTGAATAAGGTCAATGCCGTTAAGAATTTTTGACCGTCAGCCGTTTCAAATAAACCACTGCTTTTACCAATGGTTACTAAAACAAGTGAAATCACGATAACAGAAATGATCCCGATACCAGAAATAGGGCTAGAAGATGAGCCTACAAGTCCAGCCATATAACCAGACGCTGCTGCAACGAAGAAGCCAATTAACACAGCAAGCAGCGTACAAACCACCACTAATAATACGGCAAGTTCAGCAGAAATAGGCGCTGCTGCCACAAAGTGATATAATGAAATCACGATTAACACGACAGTCGCCAATAAAATGTAAATGATGGTTTTTGGTGATAAGTCGATATCAATACGATGTTCTGATTCAGCTTGTGAGCCTTTTAACATACGGAAAGAATGAACCATCCCTTCAATCATTGGTTTTAACAGGATTAATAATGTCCAAATCGCTGCAATACCGATAGTCCCTACACCGATAAAGCGAACTTTGGTTTTCCATTCGGTCATCGCATAGCTCACGATTGACGCATCGGTTGGCATATCGCCTGTTGCAGTGAAATAAGGTACTGCGACACCCCAAGCAAGGAATGTGCCGAATAACATGGCCAGACCGCCCACGATACCGATTAAGTAACCCGCACCCACTAAGGCAAGAGAGAAGCCCATTGGTAATTGGAAAATCGCTTTACCGTTAGAGAACCATGCGCTCGCGCTATCAGACATGACACGTAATGCGTTGGTGAAGAATGCAACGGTTCCTGCAAAAATACCGCCGTAAGCAATATCTTTTACACCACTGTCGCTTTCGCTATTGTTGCCCGCTTTTAAGATTTCAGCCGCTGCCACACCTTCAGGGTAAGGTAAGTCGCTGTTTACTACCATTGCACGACGTAATGGAATGGTAAATAGTACGCCTAGGGTACCACCAGCGGCACAGATAAGCACCGTTTGCCAAAATGGAAATTCTTGCCAGTAACCCATCATTAATAGGCCTGGAAGCACGAAAATAACAGAAGATAACGTCCCTGCTGATGAAGCTTGGGTTTGCACCATGTTATTTTCTAAGATACTGGAATCCTTGAAGAATTTTAAAATTGCCATAGAGATTACAGCAGCCGGAATGGAGGAGGCAAATGTCATCCCTACCTTAAGCCCTAAATAAACATTAGATGCAGTAAATATCACGGTGATTAATGCACCAAGAAACATTCCTCGGAAGGTTAATTCTTTTAAGTTGTTATGAAGCATGGTTTTTCCTATTTTTTTAAATTTCCATACATTCTCAAAAAAATGAAACTTATTCAAGTTTTATTTAAAGTGAAGTATTTATAATTTGAATTTATTTAAATCTATTCGATTTATTGACGTTTTTTTAAATAATCTCGTAATGTATAAAGTGCAGTTA
>CABSXY010000116.1 GCA_902481695.1 uncultured Haemophilus sp.
TTAGTAAAAAAATTTACACAATCGGCTTTGGATAACGCTGTCAACGCACCTTTCAAGAAAAAAGGTGTGAGAATAACACATCCAACTTTTGAAGAGATTGAAGCTTTAATTGAGCAACTTCAACCGAGTAATTTATTTAAAAAAATCATTCTCTATCACTATCGTCAAGGTATTCAAAAGAAACTTCTTGAATACAAAGCGAATCATCCTGAAAAATCTTTTGATGATTTATTACGCTTATTGAAAGAGGCATTACATAGTGAGGGCGGAGAACAGTTAGCGGAATTAATTCGTTTTCAATATCCTTTTGCCATGATTGACGAATTCCAAGATACAGATGCGTTACAGTATCAAATTTTCTCGAAAATTTATCACAATGAAACCGCGTCTGGTAATGTTGGCTTTATGATGATCGGAGACCCAAAACAGGCGATTTATCGTTTCCGTGGTGCCGATATTTTCACTTATTTAAAAGCAGCAGACGAAGCGAATGAGCGTTTTAATTTAGGCACAAACTACCGTTCATCCCAACCTTTAGTGGAAGGGGTAAATCGATTATTTGATTTTAAAAATGATCCCTTTATTTATAAAAATATTGAATTTTTAAATGTAGGTGCAGCCAAGAAGAATCTTGTTTTTCAGTTGAATAATCAACCTAAACCAGCCTTTCGTTTTTATATTAACGATAAAGACAAATCCACCCAGCAAGATTATGCGAAAGCTTGTGCAATATCGATTCAGCAATGGTTAAAAAGTGCGGCTGAAAATCCGGTTGTTTTTCTGAATGAAAGCAAAGCGGAAAATCAAACATTGCGAGCAGAAAATATTGCCGTTTTGGTGCGTGGTTATACCGAAGCCGAATTGGTGAAGAAAGAATTGCAAGCACTCGGTATTGCTTCGGTTTATCTTTCGGATAGAGGAAATGTCTTTGAGAGTAACACTGCAAAAGAACTGGCCTTGATTTTGCAAGCCTGTTTGAGTGTGACTGAGCGCCCAATTTTGAATGCGATTGCGACCGCACTTTTCGGCTTAAATGCAGCTGAAATTCACCAAATTCACCAGGATGAAATTCAGTGGCAACGTTGGGCTGAAAAATTTGCAGAGTATCAACAAATTTGGCAACGCCAAGGCGTATTGCCAATGTTGCACCATTTACTTTTAGCTGAAAATATCACAGAAAAACTATTATCTCGGCCTGATGGCGAACGAAAACTGACAGATTTATTACATTTAGCTGAAATTTTACAACAAGCAGCTGCATTAAATGAAAGTGAAGCGGCATTATTGCGTTGGTTTGAAAAGCGAATTCAAGATGAAGGTCGTCAAGAAGCACAAATTCGTTTAGAAAGCGAACGTCAGTTAGTGAAGATTGTGACTATCCATAAATCGAAAGGGTTGGAATATGATTTAGTTTGGTTGCCATTTTTAGGAAATGCAGCAAAAGACCCAACTAAAAAGAAACTGTTTAATTTATATTACGACAGTGATGAAGAGAAAACCTTGTGGGATATGCAAAATAAACACTTGGATGAGTTAACCCAAGAAGTTTTTGCGGAAGAATTGCGTTTGCTTTATGTGGCATTAACCCGAGCAAAATATCAAATGGCCTTTGTGTTACCGAAAGCCTTTGATAAAAAATGGAATGCTTTATTGTATGTTTTAACACAAGGTGAAATTGGTCGAAAACTCGATTTGCCAAATAATTGGGATACCCAACCGTTATTGGAAAAATTTAAGCAGCTTTTACCAAATGATGTAGCAATTGAATTAACCGATGTGTTACAAGCCAGTGAACCACTTACCTTAAATATTTCTCAAGAAAATTTAAGTGCAGAAATTTTCCAAGGTGAAATTGAACAAGATTGGCGAGTGACGAGCTTTAGTGGCATAGAACAAACACATCAACGCAAAGCTTATTTGAATGAAAGTGCGGTGAAAAAATCGCTCATTTTTGATGATGCGAAAGATTATGATGCATCGATTTCAATAGAAAATATCCCTGAAAATCTGACCGAACTTGCTCATGATAACGATGAAATGGTTCTAGATTTTCCACGGGGAACACAAATCGGTACGTTATTGCATCGTTATTTTGAAAAAGTGCCTTTTGCTCAACTGGCTGAAAACGAAAACATTGAAAAATTATGTCAAGATTTGAATCTTGCGGAAGAGCAATTTGCAGCAGTTCAACAGTGGTTTGAACAAATACTCAGCACACCAATTTTGCCAAACGATGATCTTGCCCTTGCTCAAATTAACGAAAAACAATGCTTAAAAGAGTTAGCGTTTTATCTCAATATCACAAGCCATTTTGATGTCGCAGGTTTTAATCGAGCGTTAGCAACCTTGCATCATTTGCCATCAGAACCGTTACAGTTTGATGATATTCAAGGCATGGTGCGAGGCACAATGGACTTAGTTTTTAGTCATCAAGATAAATATTATTTGCTTGATTACAAATCGAATTTCTTGGGCGAAACATTAAAGGATTACGATCAAACCGCATTGAAAAAAGCCATGTTAGAGCATCATTATGATTGGCAATATTTGTTGTATGTGGTGGCATTACACCGTTATTTAAAAACACGTTTGCCTCACTATGATTACAACCGAGATTTTGGTGGTGTGGTCTATGCATTTTTACGAGGAATGAATGGTTCGCCACAATCAGGCATCTTTTTTGATAAACCAGATTGGCAATTAATCCAACAATTAGAGGAATTATTTTAATGTTAAGCCTATTAAAATCCTTGCAAGAACAAGGTGTGATTACTCAAGGCGATTATTATTTTGCTCAATTAATTGCGGATAAACAAAAAGATAAAGGCTATGCCGAGCCCGTCCAAAATTTAGCGATTTTATTAGCCGCACTTTGCAACTGGAGCTATACGCAAGGCAATACTTGTTGTGTGTTAGATCGCTTTTTAGAACGTAATTTATTCGGGTTGGCTTATCGTCATACTGAAACGGATTTTTTGTTGCGGATCAATGAAAAGATTGGTTCACTTCCTGTATCAAAATGGCAATCAGCCTTAGCGGGGCATATTGCTTTTACACAAGATCCTGAAAATCAGATTGCCCCTCTCGCATTTCAATTTGGGGCGATTTATTTCTATCGAGCTTGGCAAGATGAATTCCGCGTGGCGCAATATATTAAAAATGCCTTGAAAAATGACCGCACTTTATCGGTAGAGCCGCAACAAATTCGGGCATTATTAGATCGCTATTTTCCTCAACAACAAGCGCAAGTTGATTGGCAAAAAGTAGCAGTCGCAACGGCGGTAAAAAGCCCATTTTCTGTGATTACAGGTGGCCCTGGAACAGGGAAAACAACGACAGTCACTCGCTTGTTATGTGTATTACAGGAATTATTTGGTGGCAAACTTCATATTAAATTGGTTGCGCCAACAGGGAAAGCCGCGGCTCGTTTAACGGAATCTATCGAAAACGCTTTGGCGCAAATGCCGATTTCAGATGGGTTACGTGCATCGATTCCGAAAACCGCAGAAACGTTGCATCGTTTATTAGGCGTTCGACCTTTTACCGATAGCGTGAAATATCATGCACATAATCCACTGCAAATCGATGTGCTAGTAGTGGATGAAACCTCAATGATTGATTTACCTATGATGGCGAAACTTGTGCAAGCGTTGAAACCCGAAACGCGTTTGATTTTATTGGGTGACCAAGCTCAATTGGCTTCTGTGGAAGCGGGGGCAGTATTAGGGGAAATCGCACAATTTTTAACGCAAGATTATAGCCCTGCTCAAGCCGATTATATCCATGCAACAACAGGCTATACCGTTCCAACTTCAGATGAACATAGTCCGTTGCGTGATGCCATTTGCCATTTAACCTTTAGTCGTCGTTTCAGAGATGATTCGGGCATTAAACAACTTGCTGAGCAAATTCAACAAGGAAAAGGTGAGGGCAGTGTGGCGACTTTTGCGGAATATCCACAAGAGTTGCATTTCCATCATTTTGATGAAGAGCAAGATGTTAAAGAATCTGTTCGCCAAGTGGTGAAAAGTGCGGTTGAAAATTACCGTGTTTATTTAACGCAACTTCAAACTTATTTTGCTCAGAAGAAAGATCTCAATGCAAAATTTATAGATGAAAAGGGCAACGAGAAAACTTATGCAGAAGCAATTTTAGACCGTTTTAATTCGGTGAGATTTTTGACCGCACTTCGCGCTTCACCATTAGGTGTGGAAGAATTAAATCGTGAAATTGCTTTGGCATTGCGTGCAGAAAAACTACTTTGGTTCCGCCAAGAAGGTGATTGGTATATCGGTAAGCCAATTATGATTACAGAAAACGATCATAATGTGAAACTGTATAACGGTGATATTGGCTTGTGTTTGGCTAAAGGCAAAGTGTGGTTCGGCAATCGAGAAGTTTCGACCAGTCGTATTCCCGCTCACGAGCCTGCGTTTATGATGACGATTCATAAATCTCAAGGTTCAGAGTTTGATCATACCGTCATGGTGTTACCAACAGAACCTAATCCAGTGCTTTCACGAGAGCTGGTATTTACCGGTGTTACCCGTGCGAAAAATCAACTTTCCGTATTTGCCAATGAAAAAATCTGGCAAAGTGCGGTCAGAAATACCGTGAAACGACAAAGTGGTTTAGGTAAGCTATTACAGGAAAAAGAGGAGTAAAAAATGAAATTATATGTTTACGATCATTGTCCGTTTTGTGTGTGAGCTCGCATGATTTTCGGTTTGAAAAATTTACCGGTAGAACTTGTAGTGCTTGCAAATGATGATGAAGCAACGCCAATCGGTTTAGTAGGGAAAAAGGTTGTACCAATTCTTGTCAAGGAAGATGGTACCGCGATGCCAGAAAGTTTGGATATAGTGCATTATGTTGATGAGCATTTTGGTGAAAAAATCTTATCTGAACACGTTCGTCCTGAAATTGAAGCATGGTTAAAAGAAGTCGGCAGTTATTATGGTCATCTTACGACTGCACGCTTTACGCAAATTGGTTTAGCAGAATTTGAAACCCAAAGTGCGGTTGATTATTTTACTAAAAAGAAAACGGAATTTATTGGGGATTTTGCTGAAAATATCGCGAAGACTGAAATATATCTTGCTCGCTTAAAAGGCGATTTAGAGAAATTAGCTGTATTGGTTCAATCTGAAAATGCGTTAAACGGTAAACTTTCTCTTGAAGATATTATCGTTTTCCCTGTATTACGAAATCTGACTTGTGTGAAAGGAATCGAATTTCCACCAGCAGTTTTAGCTTACGTCACAAATATGGCGAAATTAAGTAATGTGCCATTATATTTTGATAAAGCCATTTAACCACAGCTGATTAATAGGGCTTGGAAATACTGAAGTTTTGACTTGGATCATAGGTGCGGTCATTTTTTCAGTATTTTTTATTCATCGATCTATAATCTCTAACGTTTACTTTAATAAGAGCGCAGAGATATGGATCAGGAATACCAACGAGCGGTTACCCGTATTTGTGTGGAAACCGCTTTGTTATTGTTACAGCATGGCGCAGAAAGTGCTATCGTCGTACAAATGGCACAGCGATTAGGTGTAGCTTTAGGCATTGAAAGCGTGGAGTGTGCTTTAACGGCAAATGCCGTCTTATTGACCACACTTTCTAAGCAACATTGTATTACTACCGTGCGGAAGAATGTCGATAAAGGCATCAATATGCAAATCGTTACAGATGTTCAGCACATTGTGGTTGCCGTAGAGCATCGCTTGTATGATTTGTCCATGGCTCAAAAGAAACTGGATAAATTAAAACCACTGAAATATAATCGTTATTTGGTGGTGTTTATGATTGGTTTATCTTGTGCCTCTTTTGCTCACCTTTCTGGCGGAGATATCACAATTTGTGCAATCACCTTTATTGCTTCTGCCATTGCCATGTTTGTTCGACAAGAAATTTCTAAACGTCATTACAATCCACTCATCGTTTTTGCCATTACCGCTTTTGTTGCCTCACTGATTTCCGGTGTCAGTTTGAAATATAGTTTAGGAAATGATCCTCATATCGCATTAGCTTCTA
>CABSXY010000117.1 GCA_902481695.1 uncultured Haemophilus sp.
TTATATTGATATGGGGAAAAATAAAGATCCTTGGGGCCCTAGTAATGGTGAATACACTTATGCACCAGAATCTCTGAGTAATCTTCCGCCTCATGTAAATCTCCCTGATGGCTCAGGTGTTGTTAATTTTAATAAATTGTCAGGTAATAAATTAGGCAAGTTCTCTGGTAAAGCAACTGATCAAGATTATGTTGTTTTTGATGAAGCGGCTAGAAATGGTATGAATTATATGTTCGTCAATCAACCATATTCAACCTACGGTGTGCTTTATACGCCAACAGCAGATGATCCAAAACGACTTTCTACAAGACACGTAGCTTTTGTGAGAGTGAATGAGGATGGAAGTAAATTCACGGGTAATGCAACTTATAAAGGTGGTGTAATTGCTCAGATTGGTGCTTATGAACGCAAAGCAGATGGATGGTCTGAGGGTGAAAAAGATGACATTACCTATGATAGAAAAGAAATGATAAAAGATGACGGCTCTGTCACGGTTAATGTCAAAATGAATGGAACAACCGGAAAGCCAATGATGGATGGTGTCATTAATAGTAAAGCCATTGGTCAAATTAAATTAGGTACTCAGGAAGTACTAGATCAATCTGCTCATATTGGTTATCCAGATCCAGTAATTATAAGAAAGAATAACCATGAGGCTAGAGGAGTAGCTGTTCATGCTAAAACAACTGGACAATATGCCGCAACATTTGGTGGTAAAAATTATTCAGAGGTTGTAGGTATAGTAGGGTTAGAAAAATTTGTCAGCCACGGGACTATTGATAAAAATGACCATACTGAGGGTTTAGGTGAAATTAAAGAGGGTGGTAAAACATATGTCATTGAAAAATATCAAGCTACTTTCGGTGCTAAAAAATAACCCTTTCTTTTAATCACGTTCTGCCGCCGTTGTGCGGCAGATTTTTCTGATAAAGTATAATGAAAAAATATAGTTTCTTTTTACTCGCCTTATTTCCAACCTTGGCAATTTCTGCTCCGTCGCCGGAATTAAGCACAGAAATTGATAAACAAGTAAAAATTGCTGAGCCTGAAAAACAGCGAAAAAATAACCGCACTTTGAATTATCAAAAGTACGGTTATTTTCTTTAGTGTTTTACAACAAAGGCTTTAATTAAGCTTGAGTTGCTTGGATCGCGGTTAATGCGATGGTGTAGATGATATCATCCACTAATGCACCACGAGATAAGTCATTAACCGGTTTACGCATACCTTGAAGCATTGGACCCACGGCCACTAAATCAGCAGAACGCTGTACTGCTTTATAGCCGATGTTACCTGCGTTGATATCAGGGAACACAAATACGTTTGCTTGACCTGCCACTTTAGAGTTTGGTGCTTTAGATGCTGCTACATCTTTCATTACCGCCGCATCGTATTGTAATGGGCCATCAATTAATAAATCAGGACGTTTTTCTTGTGCAATACGCGTAGCTTCTTTCACTTTCTCTACAGATTGACCTGAACCAGAAGTACCGGTTGAGTAAGAAAGCATTGCCACTTTCGGATTTAACCCAAATGCTTTTGCCGATTCAGCTGATTGAATTGCGATTTCAGCCAGTTGCTCAGCAGTTGGTTCTGGGTTTACTGCACAGTCACCATACACTAATACTTGGTCTGGTAATAACATGAAGAATACAGACGAGATAATTGAGCTACCTGGTGCGGTTTTGATGATTTGCATCGGTGGACGAATGGTATTTGCAGTGGTGTGAACGGCACCAGAGACTAAACCATCTACTTCACCCGCTTCTAACATCATGGTACCTAATACAACGGTGTCTTCTAATTGTGCGCGAGCTTGTTCTTCAGTTAAACCTTTAGATTTGCGTAATTCAACTAAACGAGCAACGTAGTTTTCGCGTACGTCAGCTGGATTGATGATTGTTACATCAGCACCTAAAGTCACGCCTTGTTCTGCCGCAACTTTTTTCACTGATTCAGGATCCGCTAATAATACCGATTTTGCGATACCACGTTCAGCACAGATTGCTGCCGCTTTAACAGTACGAGGTTCATCACCTTCTGGTAATACGATGGTTTTGCCTGCTTTGCGTGCTAAATCAGTTAATTTAAAACGGAATGCTGCTGGAGAAATACGCGCTTCACGAGCAAGTGGTGCAGAGATTGCATTAACTAATGCTTGTGCATCTAAGGTTTTAATTTTGCCGGCTTGCGCACCAAATACACCTAAGATGTCAGTGTTGTTCACACCGCCAAATTCTGAAGCAACGGCTTCGACTAATGTGCCTTCTTCATTGTTTGCCACTAAGATGATTTGTGCATCTAAGGTTTGTGCAATCGCAAAGTTTAAGCTGTTTGCAAAAGGCGCTTGAGCTGAAGGTTGAACACCTTTAACAACCACTAGATTTGCATTTAATGCTTGGAAATCAGCAACGATTTTTTCTAATAACACGTCTTTTTGATTATTTGCGATTAATGCTTGAGCGGCTTTTACATCTTCTACTGCATTGAATACGACAGCGCCTGTTGTTTTAGCTGCATCTAATGCTGTCGCTAAATTTGCTTCTGCGCTAGTTGGAATAAGAATAACTGCTTTAGTCATTTTGATATACCTTTTAATGAATGAAAAAACCTGCTGATTTCTCAGCAGGTTTGAAGGAAGTTGATTAGCCCGCTAAACGTGCTGTATCTTGTGCAATTACTAATTCTTCATTGGTTGGAAGAACGATCGCTTTAAATGCAGAGTCATCAGCAGTGATCACGCCTGATTTACCAAAGCGAGCAGCAAGGTTGCGTTCTTTGTCTAATTTGATGCCGAATAATTTTAAGTGGCCTAACGCTAATTCACGAACGTGAGCAGAGTTTTCACCGATACCACCCGTAAATGCGATGGCATCTAAGTGATCATCACCTAAAACGGCCATGTATGCACCGATGTATTTTGCTAAACGGTAGCTGTAAACATCTAATGCACGTTTTGCTTCTGGTTTAGAGGCATCGTCGTAGTTATCTTCTGCATAACGGCAATCACTTGTTACTTCAGTTAAACCTAAAAGACCTGATTTTTTCACTAAAGTCTCTTCGATTTGATCCATTGACATACCTAAGTTTTTGTATAGGTAGAAAACGATCGCAGGGTCGATGTCACCACAACGAGTCCCCATGACTAAACCTTCTAACGGGGTTAAACCCATAGAGGTATCGATACATTTACCATGACGAACCACAGAAACAGAACCACCGTTACCTAAGTGACAGATAATTGCGTTTACTTGGTCTGCTGGTTTGCCTACGAATTCAGCGACTTCACGAGAAACGAAGTAGTGGCTGGTACCGTGTGCACCGTAGCGACGTACGCCGTGTTCTTTGTAAAGTGAGTATGGAAGTGCATATAAGTATGCTTCTTCAGGCATAGTTTGGTGGAATGCTGTATCAAATACGACAACGTTCTTATCTTTTAAGTGTGGGAATGTTTTGAATGCTTCACGGATACCGATTAAGTGAGCAGGGTTGTGAAGTGGTGCAAATTGTGCAGCATCTTCAATACCTTTAACCACTTCATCTGTTACAACAACAGATTGGGTGTATTTCTCACCACCGTGAACGATACGGTGACCAATCGAGGTGATAGAGTTTTTAAGCTCATCAGTCATAATGTTTGACGCGATGAAATTAAGCGCTTCAGTGTGCGCTGCACCAGCACCTAAATCTGCGCTACCTTTTTCACCGTTAAGTTTCCACTTAATACGAGCTTCAGGAAGGTAAAATGCTTCAGCTAAGCCTGATAATTTTTCTTCACCTGTTGCAGGATCAAGGATTGCAAATTTTAATGAAGAACTACCACAGTTAAGGATGAGAACAAGTTTTGACATAGGAACCCTATTTTTGATTGAGGTTAATAAAAATCCGTTCGAAAGAACAGACTACAAATCTTGCATAGAATACACCTTTTGGCGTATAAAATAAATTCACTAGAAGGGAAAAATACGATCTTTTATTAGAAAAGTTGAAAATTTCAACAATTTCTAGTCAGGGATGACAATTAAACCTAAACTAGAGTATTATAAGTGCGGTTATTTTCTAGGATGTTTTTATGTCTTCATTTTTTTCAACCTTAAAACAAGGGCAAATTTATTTGCAAACGTGGCCATTAGAAGCGAAACTCGGCATTATTTTTCCCGAAAATCGCATTATTAAAGCCACAAAATTTGCACAAAAATTTATGCCTTTTATGGCAGTGTTTGCGGTGGTCTGGCAGCAACTTTATGCCAAAGCAGATCTTACTGCATTTTCACTTGCTATTTTGACCGCACTTTGTGCGTTAGCGATGCCATTTCAAGGTTTATATTGGTTGGGGAAACGCGCAAAATCACCTTTAGAACCGCAAAGTTCTCAGTGGTTTTATGAGATTAGTGAACGTTTAAGAAAACAACATGAAAGTTTGCCAGCCGTGCAAGATAAACCGACATATCAGCACTTGGCAGAAGTATTACGAAAGGCACAGCAAAAATTGGATAAAGCATTTTGGCAAGAAATCTAGCCAATTGCTTCAAATTTAATTGACGCAAACGTTTTCCTTTTGTTGTTTTTTATGTAAAATACTGCGGTCGCAATGGCGACCCTTTTTAATTGAGAGACTATTTAATGATTGATTACATTATCATTGGCATCATCGCATTTTCGATTATCGTGAGTTTATTACGTGGGTTTGTGCGAGAGGTGATGTCCCTTGCAAGCTGGGTCGTTGCATTTATTGTCGCTAGCCAATTTTATCCTTATCTCGCCACTTATCTTACTCAAATCGAATCTGACTACGTGCGTAACGGTACGGCAATCGGTATTTTATTTGTTTTAACCTTAATCGTAGGTGGCATTGTTAATTATGTGATTAGCCAATTAGTGGATAAAACAGGACTTACCGGAACAGATCGTGTTCTCGGCGCGGCATTTGGTTTAATTCGTGGTGCATTAATCGTTGCCGCGATCTTATTCTTCTTGGATACCTTCACAAACTTTGAACAAACCGAGTGGTGGAAAGAATCAAAATTAATTCCTCATTTCGGCTTCATTATTGAATGGTTCTTCCAACAACTACAAGCAAGTTCTAGTTTTTTAAACTCAACTTTTAAACAATAAGGTAGTCAATCAGTATGTGTGGAATTGTCGGTATCGTTAGCCAAAATCCGGTTAATGAATCCATTTATGCAGCATTAACGTTATTACAGCATCGAGGTCAAGATGCGGCGGGGATTGTCACGGTCGATGATGAAAACCGCTTTCGTTTGCGTAAGGCTAATGGTCTTGTAAGCGATGTCTTCAGACAAGAACATATGTTACGTTTACAAGGCAATGCAGGACTCGGACATGTACGTTATCCAACCGCCGGCAGTTCAAGTGTATCTGAAGCGCAGCCTTTCTATGTCAACTCACCTTATGGTTTAAGCCTTGTTCACAATGGCAACTTAACCAATTCAGCCGAATTAAAAGATAAATTATTTAAAGAAGCACGTCGTCACATAAATACTAATTCGGATTCAGAACTTCTTCTCAATATTCTTGCAAATCATTTAGATAGAGTGAATAAATACCATCTCGATCCGCAAGACATTTTTGATGCAATTCGTGCAACACACAAAGATATCCGTGGTGCTTATGCATGCTTAGCCATGATTATTGGACATGGCATGGTGGCATTTCGCGATCCGTTTGGTATTCGTCCACTCGTGTTAGGTAAACGAGAAGAAAATGGTTCAGTTGAATATATGTTTGCTTCTGAAAGTGTGGCATTAGACGTCGCAGGTTTTGAATTAGTGCGTGATGTTGCACCGGGTGAGGCGATTTATGTGACCTTTGATGGCCAGCTTTATGCTGAGCAGTGTGCAGAAAGTGCGGTCTTAAATCCGTGTATTTTTGAATACGTGTACTTTGCTCGTCCTGATTCAACAATAGACGGAGTGTCTGTCTATGCCGCACGTGTTCACATGGGCGAACATTTAGGTAAAAAAATTGCAAAAGAATGGGTTGAGGAAGCTGATAACATTGATGTTGTTATTCCAG
>CABSXY010000118.1 GCA_902481695.1 uncultured Haemophilus sp.
AAAATCGGTTTTTTTTGGTATTTTGCGTAACATATACATCATAAAACCACTAATAGTCTCGTAATTTTCTGAATCAGGGAAAGATTCAATATCCAAGGCACGCATCACATCTTCAAGCGGGGTCGCACCATCAATCAACCAAGAGTTTTCATCACGGCTGACGATTTGCTCTTCTTCGCTAGAAACCAATTCGCCCATCACAATACTCATCACATCGTTTAAGGTAATTAATCCCATTACAAGCGCATATTCATTGACAATAATCGCAAAATCTTCCCCCGTAGATTTAAACAACTCCAATACTTCGTATAACGACAGTGTATCTGGAATGAATAACGCTTTACGTAATAAACGGCTATCTGTTAAATCCACTACTTCTTGTTGAAGATAGAGTGTTAACAAGGTATGTGATTCCACATAACCTAAAATCTTATCCAGACCATTATCACAGATCACTAATTTAGAATGAGAGTCTGCCGATAAGGTATTCAACACTTCCTGACGGGTGAAAGTGCGGTCTAAAAACACGATGTTTTCACGGGTCGTCATGGTTGAAGACACAGTGCGTTCTTGCATTTCAAAGATATTTTCAATCAAATAATGCTCTTGTGTTTTTAACACTCCCGCTTCCGCACCTGCTTCCACTATTGCCACGATGTCTTCTGATGTCATATTGTCTTCGCGCTTAGTGGATACCCCCATTAAATGGAAGAAGATATTAGAAAGACCATCAAAAAACCATACAATCGGTTTTAAGAGGAAAATAAAGGCTTGCATAATGCCAATAGTCCGTAGCGCAACACCTTCAGGATCAATCAGTGCAAGGCGTTTCGGAATTAAATCAGCTAATAAAATAAATGTTGTGGTTACCATGAAAAAGGCAATCCAAGAGGAGGCTGGCTCAACCCATTCAGCCTTGGTGTATTCATGTAAAAAACTCTGTAAGTGAAGACTAATCGTTGCTTCACCAATCACCCCACCAAGTACGGCAACCATATTGAGTCCAATTTGGACCACCGTAATAAAACGTCCTGGCTGCTCCTGTAATTTTAAGACTTTTTCCGCTTGGATATTGCCTTCATTGGCTAACGTTTGTAGTTTAATGCGTCTTGCACCCGCGAGAGAAATCTCAGCCGATGATAAGATTGCACTGACAATAATTAATACGATTAAAATAAAAATCGCTGCAGATAAACTCATAATGTTCTCTTTATTGGTTTTAAAGTGCGGTCAGTTTACCGCTGGTTTTTAGGTTAGAAATGTTATTATTAAATTGTTAGGGCGCTTTATAACGCCCCATTTGAGAAACGCTAATTTTCGCTGTCGAACCAGCCGCGCACAAATTGTACTGAAAGGAAAAGGGTAACCAATAGGAATGCATAGAATACCCAAGATAAAATTGGATGGCTTGGTGTGATATCGCCGCTGATTTCCTTCACCGAAACCGCATTACGATACTCATCAAACATCGTCATACGCCAACCATAATACTTGATTTGTACTAATTTGTTTTCATTACCAAAGGCTTGAACTTGAGCCTGTAAGTTCGCTGAACCAAATTTGAAATAGAATGGGAAACCCCAACGGGTATCTTCATTACGATACACCATGATTTTGCCATCATCATTTTGTGTATTAATAAAATACACATCACGCGTTGGACCATCTGCCGGATTCGATTTTGTAATCGGGCCATCTTTATCCACACGTTTCACTTCCACACCGGTTACTCGCGTTACATCATAGTGTGGGAAAACGTAGTCCACCACGGCGAACATAAAGCCGTGGAAAACAAAGACCACTAAAAATAAAAAGTACTTAAAAAACTTACGCATAAAACTCTCTCATTTAAATCGATGATTTATTGTACATTAATTTTAAATAAACGCTCGAAGTTTTGTGTACTAATTTGTGCAAATTCTTCCATAGACAGCCCTTTTAACGCTGCCACATACTCACACACTTCACGTGTATAGGCAGGTTGGTTCTCTTTACCACGATAAGGCACGGGCGCTAAGTAAGGCGAATCTGTTTCAACTAACAAACGATCTGCTGGTACATAACGAATAGCTTCACGAATACTTTCCGCATTTTTAAAGGTAATAATGCCCGAACAAGAAATATAAAAACCTAAATCAAGTGCCTTTTTCGCAAAGTCTAAGGTTTCCGTAAAACAATGAATTAATCCACCGCACTTTTCAGCATGATGCTCACGCAACATGGCGATGGTGTCTTCTGGCGCTGAACGCGTATGAATAATTACTGGCTTATCCACTTCATTCGCAACGCTGATTTGATCCGCAAAAACCGTTTGCTGCAATGCCTTAT
Organism: uncultured Haemophilus sp.; assembly: GCA_902481695.1. Classification (GTDB taxonomy): domain Bacteria; phylum Pseudomonadota; class Gammaproteobacteria; order Enterobacterales; family Pasteurellaceae; genus Haemophilus_D. Next base: position 2,329 of record CABSXY010000118.1, read on the forward strand.
TATCGGCGCTGTAATAATAATCTAAACCGATTTCGCCAATTGCGATCACTTTTTTATTTTGGGATAAACGTAATAAACGCTCGGCATCGTAAGGTTCTTCTTCAAGATCTAGTGGATGCACACCACAAGCCAAAGACACATTCGGAAATTTGGCTAACTCAGGGTAAGCTTTTTCAAAACGGCTTAATGTTACGCCAATCGCCAATAAATGTTTCACATCTCGTGCTTGGGCTTTGGCTACCACATCAGCAATATCTTTGTGTAAATTTTCATAATCCAATGCATCTAAATGGCAATGGGAATCTACGATAAACATAATTTATTTAGTCCTTAAATACGTCGGTAATTAACTTCGTCAAACCATCTAGTAACATTAATTCCGTGTTAACGCCATTAATGGTAAGTAAATCCGAGCGTACTTTTTGCATAATTTTATTCGCGGTTAATAACCCAAGCGCTGTTTGCTCATCTGCAAATTGAGTGACACCGGTTTTAAGATCAAGTGTTTGCCAGCCACTTTTAATTTCGAGTTTGTATTTAATGGCATCGCTTAAAAACGCTAAAATCCAATCCAATTGCTGTATGGTGCGTTCTTTTTCAAAGAAAGGCAAAATTTCCAAAGGCGAACGACGACGATAAAACAGCCAAAATTGGCGTAGGAAATTCTTCCGTTGTTCAATTAATCCTTGCTGTAATGTTTCCAATGCTAACAATGGGCGCCCCAAATTCATCGCAAGTGCGGTCAATAATTCGGATGTTTCTGCCTGAAATTGAGAAGAAAGCCAATTTAGGGCTTCCGCCTCTGTTGGCAAAGGCACATTCCACACTTGGCAACGGCTGTAAATAGTCGCTAACAATGAAGATGAGGGTTCTGTTTGCAACAAGAAATACGTATTCGGACGCGGCTCTTCCAAAGTTTTGAGCAACGCATTCGCTGCTGCTTCCGTAAGACGTTCCGCATCCTGGATATACACTAATTTATTGCCATTTTGTTGTGCGTGTTGGCTAACAACTTCATTAATCGCCCGCACCTGATCAACACCAATGTCTTTGCCTTCTTGAGAGGCTAAAACATGAAAATCGGGGTGACTTTGCGCTGCCATTAAGTGGCAAGCATGACAATGGCCACAAGGTGCATTATCTGGCGTTTGACACATAATGCGTTTCGTTAAAGCCTCAAACAAAACTTCAGCACCGAGACCTTGATCAGCTTTAATCAATAATGCATGATGCCCCAAACCTTCGCTAAAAGTTTGGCTAATTTTGTGATAAGTAGGCACTAACCAAGGATAAAGTTCGCTCATTTTGCTTGTGAAACCCACCAATTTTTGACCGCACTTTGTATGTCTACTTGTACTTGTTCCAAAGGCTGACCCGCATTAATAATGGCTGCTTTAGGATTATTCTGTACCAATTCCAAATAACGTTGGCGAGTACGATGGAAGAAATCAAGCCCTTGTTGTTCAATACGGTCTAATTCGCCTCGTCCTCTAGCACGTGCAAGCCCCTCTGCAGGATCAATATCTAAATACAGTACAAAATCGGGTTCAAAATCACCTAACACCATATTTTTTAAATTTGTCATCAGCGTTTGGTCAAACTGACGCCCACCACCTTGATAGGCCTGCGAAGACATATCGTGACGATCGCCAAGCACAATTTTGCCTGCTGCCAATGCTGGCTTAATCACATTTTCTACCAATTGAATTCGTGCCGCATAAAGCATTAATAATTCCGCTTTATCCGTAACCGGTTCTTCTGTTTCATGTTTGATTAAATGGCGTAATTTCTCCGCTAACGGTGTACCACCTGGCTCACGAGTAAACACGACATCGTTTACACCAAGAGATTTTAATGTATCCACCACCGTTTGCATGGCGGTACTTTTACCTGCACCTTCCAACCCTTCAATCACGATAAATTTGCCTTGCATTAGTTGGCTCCTTTTTGTTGGCTACGATACCAACGTAAATATTCTTGTACTGCTTTATTATGCTCGTTCAGATTACGAGTAAATTTATGGCCACCACTTCCATCGGCAACAAAATAATAAAAGTCTGTTTTTGCTGGATGCGCCACCGCCTGCAAAGCGCTCTCACTCACCATCGCAATTGGTGTTGGTGGTAAACCCTCAATCATATAGGTATTGTAAGGGGTCATCGTTTCCAAATCTTTCTTACGAATATTTCCGGTATAACTCTCACCCATTCCATAAATCACCGTTGGGTCAGTTTGTAGTTTCATATTGGCTTTTAAACGATTAATAAATACGGAAGCCACTTGTGGACGCTCCGCCGCAATTCCTGTTTCTTTCTCCACAATAGAAGCCAAAATTAGCATCTGATATGGATCCGCTAATGGGAGATTTTCATCCCGTTCATTCCACGCTTTATCTAAAACTTTTTGTAAGCGAGTAGCTGAACGTTTTAATAATTCAAGATCTGTGGAGTTTGGGGTGTAATTATAGGTATCTGGATACAACCAGCCCTCCATGTTATTCCATTCGTAAACGGCTTTTGCAACAGCTGGAATATCTAGTAACGCCATAATTTCTTTATCACTTTTACCTTGCAAGGTTTGTTTTAAGTGCGGTGCGTTTTCAAGGTTTTTACGCCATTCCTTGAACGTTTTACCTTCAATAAACTTCACACTAAATTGTGCTTCCTTGCCGGAATTAATCATATCCAATAAATCTTGCAACGTTTTCACGCCCGTTAAAGAATAAGTCCCCGCTTTCACTTTGTTGAGCTGAGGTTGTAATTTCAATAACCAAGGCAATAAATCGGCATGCTCAAGAATTTTTTCTTGCTCTAATAAAGCGGCGAGTTTACTGCCAGTAGTGCCTCGCTCAATTGTAAGCAATTGATCTTGCTTGACATTCACCGGCGTATGAACAAACTCAGTTAATTTTTGATAACCCCAAAAACCAACACCGCCAAGAATTAGCAAAAGAATCAGTAAAAAGACAAAAAATTTTTTCATGCGTCACTCATTTTATAAAAACGACAAAAGGGGCAAAATGCCCCCTTATTCTAACGTTTTCTGTTATTTATCGAAATATTGAATATCAGCATTTTTACGTAATGCTTTCACCCAGTCTTTGGTTGCTTCTTGTAATTGGCTATTCACGATTTGCTCGTAAGCTTTTTGACGATAAGCATCTTCCGTTTTATCGCCATCACGACTACCGGTTACTTCGAGAATATGCCAACCAAATTCAGATTTAAACGGTGCCGAAATGGTACCCTGTGGTGTGGTTTCAACTGCTTTTGCAAATGGTTCCACATAAGCTTCCGGGAAGGCGTAGCCTAAGCTGCCGCCATTCGCGCCTGATAAATAATCTTTAGAATATTTTAATGTGGCATCAGCAAATGTCATTTTGCCAGAAATAATCTCGCTACGAATACGTTCTAATTCTGCTTTTGCTTGTGCATCGTTCAGTAATGGGTTTAATTTTAATAAAATATGACGAACTTCATACTCTTTACCCATCACTTTTTGTGCGGTACCTTTTGCTTTCGCTTCATCGAGCATTTGTTTACCCAATGCATCCACTTGCTCACGAGTCACATCTACGCTGTTTTGAATGGCATGGTTACGCACACCCGCCATTAACATTTGACGAGAGATTTGTTGTTTAAATGCATTTAAGGAAATGCCTTGATAATCCAACGCATCTAAAAATTGACCATAAGT
>CABSXY010000119.1 GCA_902481695.1 uncultured Haemophilus sp.
GCGATCTTACGTGGTTTGAAAGAGCGTTATGAGATCCATCACCATGTAGATATTACTGACCCAGCAATCGTGGCAGCGGCAACACTTTCACATCGTTATATTTCCGATCGTCAATTGCCGGATAAAGCCATCGACTTAATCGATGAGGCTGCTTCAAGCATCCGTATGGAAATTGACTCTAAACCAGAGCCACTCGATCGTCTTGAACGCCGTATCATCCAATTAAAATTGGAACAACAGGCATTACAAAAAGAAGAAGACGAAGCAAGCCGTAAACGTTTAGACATGTTAGAAAAAGAACTTTCTGAAAAAGAACGTGAATACGCTGAACTTGAAGAAGTTTGGAAATCAGAAAAAGCGACCCTTTCAGGTTCACAACACATCAAACAAGAGTTAGATGCGGCGAAAACTGAAATGGAACAAGCGCGTCGTGCAGGTGATTTAAGTAAAATGTCTGAGCTTCAATACGGTCGTATTCCTGAATTGGAAAAACAACTTGCTGCCGCTGAAACTAGTGAAGGCAAAGAAATGAGCCTATTACGCTATCGTGTGACGGATGAAGAAATTGCGGAAGTACTTTCTAAAGCAACCGGTATTCCAGTTTCTAAAATGATGGAAGGTGAGAAAGAAAAACTCTTACGCATGGAAGAAGAATTGCACAAACGTGTGATCGGTCAAGAAGAAGCAGTAGATGCCGTCGCGAACGCAATTCGTCGTAGCCGTGCAGGACTTTCTGATCCTAACCGCCCAATTGGTTCATTCTTATTCTTAGGACCAACTGGTGTAGGTAAAACAGAGCTTTGCAAAACTTTGGCGAAATTCCTCTTTGACAGTGAAGATGCGATGGTACGTATTGATATGTCAGAGTTTATGGAAAAACACAGCGTATCTCGTTTAGTGGGGGCGCCTCCAGGCTACGTAGGTTATGAAGAAGGTGGTTATTTAACTGAGGCGGTACGTCGTCGTCCATATTCGGTAATTTTGTTGGATGAAGTGGAAAAAGCACATGCGGATGTATTCAACATCTTATTACAAGTGTTGGATGATGGTCGTTTAACTGATGGTCAAGGTCGTACTGTGGACTTCCGTAACACCGTGGTGATTATGACCTCTAACTTGGGCTCTGATTTAATCCAAGGTAGCAAAAACGAAAGCTATGGCGAAATGAAAGCCTTAGTGATGTCAGTGGTGAGTCAACATTTCCGTCCGGAATTTATCAACCGTATTGACGAAACTGTGGTATTTCATCCACTTGATAAAGAAAATATCCGTGCAATTGCAAGTATTCAATTAGAACGCTTAGCAAAACGTATGGAAACTCGTGGTTACGAATTAGTGTTTACTGAAGCGTTATTAGATTTCATTGGTGAAGTCGGTTACGACCCAATTTATGGAGCGCGTCCATTAAAACGTGCAATCCAACAAGAGATCGAAAACAGCTTGGCACAACAAGTTCTATCTGGTCAATTATTACCAGGCAAAGTAGTCACAATCGATTATGTAGATGGCAAAGTTCAAGCCAGACAATAATGTGTAAAATAAAAAGCCATTTAGTGAAAGCTAAATGGCTTTTTTATGCTTTGGTAAAAGAGAAAATAGGGTAGAATGATCCTGTTTATTGCATATAAAAATGAGGAAAGAAAATGACCGCACTTTTAAAAATTGGTTTGGTTTCAATCTCTGATCGCGCATCAAGTGGTGTGTATCAAGATCAAGGGATTCCCGAGTTACAACAATGGTTAGAGCAAGCGTTGGTGGAGCCTTTTGAAGTAGAAACGCGATTAATTCCAGATGAACAGCCATTAATCGAACAAACCTTGAAAGAATTAGTGGATGAGTACCATTGTCATTTAGTGCTCACAACGGGCGGTACAGGTCCGGCAAAACGTGATGTGACACCTGATGCTACGTTAGCGGTAGCCGATCGTGAAATGCCAGGATTTGGCGAACAAATGCGTCAAGTGAGTTTACATTTTGTACCAACAGCGATTTTATCTCGTCAAGTTGGTGTGATTCGTAAAAATAGTTTAATTTTGAATTTACCAGGGCAGCCAAAGGCTATCAAAGAAACCTTAGAAGGCGTGAAAGATGAGCAAGGCAAAGTCTTAGTGAAAGGGATTTTTAGTGCGGTGCCTTACTGCTTGCAATTAATCGACGGTATTTATATTGATACGAAACCAGAAGTGATTGCGAGCTTCCGCCCGAAAGCCGCACGCCGTGAAAATTTGGAGAAATAAGATGAAAAAAATCGAAGCCATTATTAAACCATTTAAATTAGATGATGTGCGTGAAAATTTATCTGATATTGGTATCAGTGGCATGACAGTGACTGAAGTCCGTGGTTTTGGCCGCCAAAAAGGGCATACAGAGCTTTATCGCGGTGCGGAATATATGGTGGATTTTCTACCTAAAGTGAAAATGGAAATTGTCGTGCCGGATGATTTACTTGAACAATGTCTTGAAACCATTGTTGAAACTTGCCAAACAGGGAAAATCGGTGATGGGAAGATCTTTGTTTATGATGTAGAACGCGTGATCCGTGTTCGTACAGGCGAAGAAAATGAGGAAGCCATTTAGTGGAAAAAAACTTAAATTTTAACCGCACTGTAGTCGCAATGGCAGCTTTAGTGATTGTATTTGCGGGAATTAAATTGGCGGCGGAGATTGTCGTGCCTTTTTTATTGGCATTATTTATCGCCATTATTTGTTCGCCAGTGATTAAAGCGATGACACAACGCAAAGTGCCACATGGCATCGCCATAGCCTTGTTGTTTATCTTAATTTTAATCGTATTCTTTTTCCTGGCGGGGTTAATTAATAGCAGTGTACAAGAATTTACACGCTCGATTCCTCAATATAAAGTGCTTCTTTCGGAACGTATAAATGACGTTATGGCGTTAGCTCAAAAACTGAAATTGCCGATTGTGATTTCTCGCGAAGCCATTATGGAGCATTTTGATCCAAGTGTGATCATGAACTTTGTGAGCCGTTTACTATTAAACTTTTCTGGCGTGGTGACGAATGTTTTTGTGTTGATCTTAGCGGTGATTTTTATGCTGCTTGAAGCGCCAACCATGAAGCATAAACTTGCTTTAGTTTTAAGTGATAATGAACATGATGTTGTCGCGGAAGAACATCATATTGATCGTATTTTAGACGGTGTGATTAGTTATCTTGGTGTGAAAACGGTGATTAGTTTGTTGACTGGTGTCACGACTTGGATTTTGTTGGACGTAGCGGGTGTGCAATATGCGATTTTATGGGCAACCTTAAGCTTCCTATTAAATTACATTCCAAATATTGGTTCGATTATTGCAGCCGTGCCGATTGTTGTTCAAGCGTTATTGCTGAATGGATTTGGTGTGGGCATGGGTGTAACCGTCGGTATCATTGCATCAAATATTGTGATTGGTAATATTATTGAACCAAAAATGATGGGAAAAACCTTAGGGCTTTCTACCTTGGTCGTATTCTTTTCGTTGCTTTTCTGGGGATGGTTGCTCGGTACAGTCGGTATGTTGCTTTCAGTACCGCTAACAATGGCGTTTAAAATTACGTTGGAAAGCTCAGAATCAACGAAGAAATATGCGGCTTTATTAGGGGATGTAAACGAATAAAGTGCGGTCAAAAATCACGTAATTTTAGCAATAAAAAAGCCACCGTTATGGTGGCTTTCTTTTTATCTGATGTTCGATAGATTAAGGTAAATCATCGACTTCTTTATCCACTTTTGGTGGAATCATATGTTCACGGCGTAGGCCGATATCATAAGCAATCGCAATCGCGATAAAGATTGATGAGTAAGTACCAAAACCGATACCAATTAATAACGCTAATGAGAAGTTATGAATTGATGGACCACCAAAGAAGAACAAGGCAATCACAACAAGAAGCGTTGTGAGAGATGTCATGATGGTTCTCGATAAGGTTTGCGTTAAGGAAATATCAATAATATCGATGGTTTCTACACGGCGAATTTTGCGGAAGTTTTCACGCACACGGTCGAATACCACGATACTATCGTTGATGGAATAACCTACAACGGAAAGAATTGCTGCCACGAAGGTTAAATCCATTTCGACTTGTAATGCAGAGAATACACCGAGTGTAATCACCACGTCATGCGCAAGTGAGGCAATACCACCAAAACCTAAACGCCATTCAAAACGTGAGCCCACGTAAATTAACATCATTGCTAGGGTTGCAAGGGTCGCATAAACCGCACCTTGAGCCAGTTCTTCACCAACGTTTGGACCGACGAATTCGATACTGTTAATATGAATATTAGGGTCAATTGTTTGGAGCATGCTTTTAACGTGATCACCAATAGCAGAATCGTTATTGTCAGCCGGTAAGCGGATCATCACGTCTTGTACAGAACCGGTTGTTTGTACAATCGGGCTTGCAATCCCGTTTTGATTTAATGTGCCACGGATTTTTTCTAAATCAGCCGGTTGTGAGAAGTGAGTATCAAATACCACACCACCGGTAAAATCCAAGCCCCAGTTGAAGCCTTTTGTCACAATGAAGAAGAGGGAAATCGCCATTAAAATTGCGGAAAATGCATACCCTACAAATCTCACTTTCATAAATTCAGTGAGAGGGAATGGCAATTTAATCCCATTCACTTCACGGATAAAATGTCCGTTTTTATCTTTTGCAAATAATCTCATCTTATCCTACCTAAATTGATAATTTTTCAAGACGTTTACCGCCGTATAGGAAGTTCACGATAGCACGTGTTCCGGTAATTGCTGTAAACATTGAAATTGCCACACCTAATGCAAGCGTTACCGCAAAGCCTTGAATTGGGCCGGTACCCACAGCATAAAGAATGATTGCCGTTAAAATTGTGGTTAAGTTCGCATCGAAGATAGAGGTGAATGCACCATTATAACCTTCGTTAATGGCTTGCTGGATTGGACGACCATTACGAATTTCTTCTTTGATACGCTCAAAAATAAGTACGTTGGCATCCACCGACATCCCCAGGGTTAATACGATACCCGCAATCCCTGGCATGGTGAGTGTTGCACCTGGTAGGATAGACATCAATCCGACTAATAAAACGATATTAATCACCAAGGCGAAGCTTGCGATAATACCGAAGATTTTATAGTAAATCAGCATGAATACTATGACGGCAATTAAGCCCCAGAAGCTTGCATCAATACCTTGTTCTACGTTTTGTGCACCAAGAGAAGGACCGATTGTACGCTCTTCAACAATTTGCACTGGCGCGATTAATGCACCTGATTTTAATAACATAGAAAGGTTTTGTGCTTCTGCAGAACTGCTTACACCCGTAATTTGGAAGTTAGAACTAAAGCGACCTTGAATGGTTGCGACGTTAATGACTTCTTCATTTTTCTCTAAAATGGTTTTGCCATTTTCGTCTTTTTTACCGTTGTCTTTGTATTCTACATACAAGGTTGCCATTGGTTTTTTGTAGTATTTCTTGGTCGTTTGCGACATGATTTCGCCGCCTTCACTGTCCAAGGTTACACTTACTTGTGGCGTACTGGTGTTTTGGTCTAAACCAGAACTTGAGTTGATGATGTGTTCACCACCCAATACCGCACGTTTGTAAAGCGCAACAGGTCGACCTTGACGGTCATATTTGATTTCTGTATCAGAAGGCAACATACCACGAGCAGCGGATTCAGGGTTCACTAATGAATTCACAATGCGGAATTCAAGTGTTGCGGTTGCCCCTAAGATTTCTTTTGCGCGCGCAGTATCTTGAACACCCGGTAATTCGATAACGATACGTTCAGCACCTTGACGTTGGATAACCGCTTCAGCTACGCCTAATTCAGCGACACGTTTACGTAAAATCGTTAAGTTTTGCTCGATGGCTAAGTTACGTGATTCTGTTAATGCCGCTTCTGAAAGGGCAAGGTTTAAGGTGTTGTCACCAATGTCAGACACGTCTAATGTT
>CABSXY010000120.1 GCA_902481695.1 uncultured Haemophilus sp.
TTTAATGTGGCATCAGCAAATGTCATTTTGCCAGAAATAATCTCGCTACGAATACGTTCTAATTCTGCTTTTGCTTGGGCATCGTTCAGTAATGGGTTTAGTTTTAATAAAATATGACGAACTTCATACTCTTTGCCCATCACTTTTTGCGCCGTGCCTTTCGCTTTTGCTTCATCGAGCATTTGTTTACCCAATGCATCCACTTGCTCACGAGTCACATCTATGCTGTTTTGAATAGCATGATTACGCACACCCGCCATTAACATTTGACGAGAAATTTGTTGTTTAAATGCATTTAAGGAAATGCCTTGATAATCGAGCGCATCTAAGAATTGACCATAAGTTAAACCATTTTTCGCCGCAATATCTTCTACGATACGGTTTACTTCAGCTTGGTTTACTTTTACGCCTGATTCTTTGATAGCCTTATCAGTCAGCATATCATCAATAATCTTATCTAATGCTGCACGTTGGCTACCTTTCTTACCCATCACAGCATTCACTTGGCTTTGTAAAATTGGTGTACCATTCACAGTCGCCACAACGCGTTCTTCTGCTTGAACTTGAGAAAAAGTAAACAGACCGATCATGGCAAATAAAAGAGATTTTAACATTGATTTTTTCATTTTAGTTGTCTTAAAAAATAATAGGATAATGCTCGTTAGATTATCAATTTTATCAAAGGTTCACAATAGGCTGATCGTTATTTAGGCAATAATGCCACTTCATAACAACCATCGTATTTTAATGTACGCACTTGAACTTGTTCATCACGGGAAGTCGGCACATTTTTACCTACATAGTCTGCCCGAATTGGTAATTCACGGTGTCCACGATCCACTAAAATCACCAATTCAATTTTAGCAGCTCGACCAAAATCTGTTAACGCATCCATCGCGGCACGAATAGTTCTACCGGTAAAGAGCACGTCATCGATCAAAATAACTTCTTTACCCTGAATATTCATATAACTTGAGGCACCGCTATACACAGGGGTTGGATTTTCAGGTTCAACATATTCTAAGTCATCGCGGTAAAACGTGATATCCAATTCCATCATTGGAAGACTTACACCATTTAACTCTTCAATACGACGTTGAATCAATTCTGCAATTTCTGCTCCTCGACGTTTCACCCCAACTAAAATTACATTATCGAAATCTTGGTGCTTTTCAATAATTTCATGGGAAATACGTGAAATGGTGCGTAAAAATCTGTCTGCATCAATAATGATTTTTTCCATTTTATCTCTCACTTATTTACATAGCCTAAGTGCGGTTTAAAAAACACTGATTTTTTGACCGCACTTTTACTGGAATATTAACCAAACTCTAGCTCTACTGCATTTTCGCCGAGCAAATTCACCAATTCTGTTAGAATCTCATCCGTTGGTGTAATCGACCATTGAATCCCTAAACGCAATAACGCACGGCCCTTTGCACTTTGATAATATACGTTAATCGGTAAAGTGCCGCCACTAACAGGTTCTAACATTTCTTTCAGTTTCTTAATAAAACTTGGGCTAATCTGTTCCTCTGACAAACTGATGGCCAAAGATTTTGCATAACGGGAGCGCGCCTCATCCAAAGTCATCAAATCCCGTACCGACATTTTTAACCCGCCTGAAAAATCGTCAAAACTCACTTGGCCAGATACCACCACAACCGTATCTTTTTGCAGTTTTTCGCCAAATTGGTCTAAGCTTTCACCGAATAGGGTTAAATCCAAACGTCCAGAACGATCATCTATGGTTGCAATACCAATCCGATTACCTTTTTTCGTCGTGGCAAAGCGAGTTGAGACTAACAAACCGGCTGCCGTGCTAATTTGCCCACGGCGGTTTGGCGTGAGATCTTTTAATCGCGTAGAGCTGTAATGAGAAAGCTCTTTTAAATAACGACTCACTGGATGGCTGCTTAAATACAAACCTAGAGTTTCTCTCTCACCATCTAAAATTTGTTTTTCCGTGTAAGGTGGCGTGTGAGCGTAAGCATTTTCCACTTCTTCATGTGTTTCTGTTAGCACACCGAACATATCAGCTTGTCCCATGGCCTCATCTTTTGCATGCTGATCTGAGGCTTTGAGTGCATCTTCGAGATTCTTAGATAACGCCGCACGATGTGGCCCTAGCTTGTCAAACGCGCCCGACATAATCAGACTTTCAAAGGTACGACGGTTAATTTTTTTCAAATCAACGCGAGCACATAAATCAAATAAGTCTCTAAAAATCCCACCTTCATTACGAGCGGTAATCAGTGCATCAATCGGACCTTCACCCACACCTTTAATGGCGCCAATACCGTAAACAATTTCACCATTTTCATTTACGCTGAAATGATGTTTCCCTACATTGATATCCGGTGGGGTGACTTTTAAGCCCATACGTAAACATTCATCGTACAAGCCAACAATTTTATCCGTATTATCCATTTCCGAGGTCATTACCGCTGCCATAAACTCAGCAGGGAAATGGGTTTTCAGCCAAAGGGTTTGATAAGATACTAACGCATAAGCAGCGGAGTGCGATTTATTAAAACCATAGCCCGCAAATTTTTCCACTAAGTCGAAAATCTTCATGGAAAGCTCGCCATCAACCCCATTTTTTTCCGCACCTTCTTTAAACACAGAACGCTGTTTCGCCATTTCTTCTGGTTTTTTCTTACCCATCGCACGGCGTAATAAGTCCGCACCACCAAGAGTATAACCCGCTAGCACCTGAGCAATCTGCATGACTTGCTCTTGGTACAAAATAATACCGTAAGTTGGCTCTAAAATCGGTTTAAGGCTTTCATGTTGATAGTTTGCGTCAGGATAAGACACTTCCTCACGGCCATGTTTACGGTCAATAAAGTTATCCACCATGCCCGATTGTAATGGACCAGGGCGGAATAATGCCACCAACGCAATAATATCTTCAAAACAATCTGGCTGAAGACGTTTAATTAAATCTTTCATCCCGCGCGATTCCAACTGGAATACGGCGGTCGTTTCAGATCGCTTCAGCAACTCAAAAGATTCGGGATCATCTAATGGAATAGCAGCAATATCGACTAGTGGTTTGCCATCACGAGCAAGGCGGGCATTAATCATATCTAATGCCCATTTGATAATGGTGAGTGTACGTAAACCTAAGAAGTCAAACTTCACTAAACCCGCATATTCCACGTCATTTTTATCGAAGTGAGTAACCGGATGAAGCCCCTCATTATCACAATAAAGTGGCGCAAAGTCTGTAATCAAAGAAGGCGAAATTACCACGCCACCCGCGTGTTTACCTGCATTTCGAGTGACACCTTCTAGCTTACGCGCCATATCAATTAGAGCTTTGACTTCTTCATCTGAATCATATGCCACTTGTAACTGTGGTTCAGCCTCAAAAGCCTTGGCTAAAGTCATGCCGGGATCAGGGGGAATCATTTTCGAAATACGATCCACGAAGCCATAAGGATGGCCTAATACTCGACCTACATCTCGAATTACCGCTTTGGCCGCCATGGTACCAAAGGTAATAATTTGTGATACCGCACCACGACCATAGGTTTCTGCGACATGATCGATAACACGATCGCGTCCATCCATACAGAAGTCGACGTCGAAATCGGGCATGGAAACACGTTCTGGGTTTAAGAAACGTTCAAAAAGAAGATCGAATTCAAGGGGATCTAAATCGGTAATTTTTAGTGCATAAGCCACCAATGAACCCGCACCAGAGCCACGTCCTGGCCCTACAGGAATATCATTGTCTTTTGACCATTGGATAAACTCCATAACGATTAAGAAGTAACCCGGAAAACCCATTTGGTTAATCACATCGAGTTCGACTTGAAGGCGCTCATCATATTCTGGTCGTCTTTCTGCCCGCACTTTTTCATCAGGGAATAAAAACGCCAAACGCTCTTCCAAACCTTCTTTGGATTTCATCACCAAATAATCTTCCGTACTCAGATCGCCTGTTGGGAATTTGGGAAGGAAATACTCGCCCAAACGCAAAGTGACATTACAGCGTTGCGCAATTAATACCGTATTTTCAAGTGCAGAAGGAATGTCCGCAAATAAGTCGCACATCTCTTCTTCTGAGCGGAAATATTGTTGCTCGGTATAACGTTTTGGACGTTTCGGATCGTCAAGGGTATAGCCATCATGAATAGCAACTCGAATTTCGTGTGCCTCAAAATCATCAGGTGCGAGAAAGACAACATCGTTGGTTGCAACAAGCGGTAAATCATGGGCTTCAGCAAGTTTTAATGCGGCTTGAATATAACGTTCTTCATCCGGACGACCCGTTCGGGAAAGAGAAAGGTAAAAATGGTCAGGAAAAAATTCTTGATAAAAACTGACCGCACTTTCAGCTTCAGAGCTATTTTCTTTAAGGAGTTTTTTCGCGATATCGCCTTGTGTGCCACCTGATAAAACAATTACACCTTCACGGTGTTCAATCAACCATTCCTGATCAATATAAGGCAAATCCACATAGCCGCGTTGATAGGCTTTTGAAAGCAGTAATGTGATGTTTTTGTAGCCTTCATTATTCTTAGCAAGTAAAGTGAGCGTGAATAATTCTTCGCCGCACAACTCGCTTTTAACATGAACATCTGCACCAATAATTGGTTTAATCCCCGAAGAAAGGGTTTCACCATAAAAACGTACCACACCACAAAAATTGGTGAAATCCGTTAATGCCAACGCGACCATATTATTTGCTGCACACGCTTTGACCAATGGTTTCACTTTTACGATACCATCAATCATTGAAAAATCAGTGTGCGTACGAAGATGTACAAAACGCGGTTGAGTTGACATTAACAATCCCTATTGTTGATAGTTAAAACGAATAAATTAAGCTTTTTCAATATCTATTTTAGCTAAGCCTTCTTTAAAAGCTAATCCATAACGTCTTGGTATTGACGCTTCAAATCTACCATTCTCTACTGTAGTTTCATAGCTGCAAACTTTAAATTCAGGCACACGAATAAAGGAATAATCGACATTGACCATAGGAGATATTTTTGAATATAACGTCCATCTTACTTTGCTCCCTTCCTCAAAAGAGGTTTTTGCATCAAAACTGCTCGCCCCCTCGCAATGCGCAATTTGGTAATCAGAATAAAACTCCCCTGGGAAAGGCTTGGCATCACAGAAATTAAACACTCTATCGTGCGCAAACACATCTTGGCGAATATAGCCCCACAAGTCTTCTGCAAGAAAATCCTGATCAGCAAAATGACGAGAGTCGTAACCCTTATCTATAAAACGTTGAATTCTCGCTTCCATATCAGGAACAGCGCCAGCTTTTGCTCCCCACATTCCAGCCAAAATAAGAGCGGTATGGGAACCTGAATCACGCATCGTATGGAATGAACGACCACTTTCGATCCATTCAGCCACAGCTTCTGCTTCTCGGTGAGAGACCACGGAGTCAGCATCACGGAAGATCACATACTCAGCTTCTGGATCATTAATTGCAAGAAAACGCCACATTGCACCAGGCCATTTATTCACAGGTGAAGTGACATACACCACTTCAGCACCATTATTTTTTAATCGTTGAATCGCTTCAGATGAAACTGAATCATCTACATAAAAACGGCATATCCAGTCAGGGAATAACATGGGAGATACTTGTGTATTTAATATCGCCGGCTCAACATATTTAGAATTATTTCCAAATAAAGAAAATGAGATAATTCGTTTACCATTTTTAGGCGCAGGTACAGGAACCATTTCCTGTGTTGGAGCTGGAATTTTTTTATCCTTAAGCTCAAGCGCTAAATTGCCATAAAAACCTGAACGCTCCCAGTTACCTATTCCGCCATAAGCATGCGCTAACAAATCTAAAGCTGGAATATATTGCGCATCTAATTCTAATGTCTTTAATTCCGCCTCAATGGCTTCTTCCCATTTTAATTCTTTCAAATAAACATAAGCAATTTTATGGGAATAT
>CABSXY010000121.1 GCA_902481695.1 uncultured Haemophilus sp.
CGAATTCAAAACGTTTCACACCAAGATAGTCATGCAAGTTGTCTGAATTAACAGTAATGGATTTCACTTTTGGATTGACCAATAAATTCTTCACCGCTTTACGACAGATTTTAGAAATCTCACGCTCTAATCCACGCACACCGGCTTCACGGGTGTAATAACGGATAATATCTAAAATGGCGTTTTCTTCGATGGTTAATTCGCCTTTTTTCAATCCATTACGTTCAATTTGTTTTTGTAACAAATGTTGCATCGCAATATTGAGTTTTTCATCTTCGGTATAACCAGAAAGACGAATAACTTCCATACGGTCTAGCAATGGACCAGGAATATTCATGGAGTTTGAGGTTGCCACAAACATCACATCAGACAAATCGTAGTCCACTTCAAGATAGTGATCGTTGAAGGTGGTATTTTGTTCAGGATCAAGTACTTCTAACAAGGCTGATGCTGGATCACCACGCATATCCGAAGACATTTTATCAATTTCATCAAGCAAGAAGAGTGGGTTTTTCACCCCAACTTTTGCCATTTTTTGAATCAATTTACCCGGTAATGCACCAATATAGGTTTTACGGTGACCGCGGATTTCTGCTTCATCGCGTACCCCACCTAATGCCATGCGTACATATTTACGACCTGTGGCATTCGCAATAGATTGACCTAGTGAGGTTTTACCTACCCCTGGTGGCCCGACTAAGCAAAGGATTGGGCCTTTGATTTTGTTTAGACGTGCTTGTACAGCAAGGTATTCTAAAATGCGTTCTTTCACACGTTCTAAACCATAGTGATCCGCATCTAAAACCTGTTGTGCTTTTGCGATATCTTTCTTCACTTTAGTACGTTTATGCCATGGCACTTGAAGCATCCACTCAACATAGCTACGCACCACTGTCGCTTCCGCAGACATCGCCGACATCATTTTGAGTTTTTGTAACTCACTTTCTACTTTTTCGCGCACATCTGCTGGCATACCTGCCGCTTCAACCTTTTGACGAAGTTGTTCAACTTCATCAATGGTATCTTCGCTTTCGCCTTCGTCCATTTCTTTGCGAATCGCTTTAATTTGTTCGCTAAGATAATAGTTACGCTGGCTTTTCTCCATTTGTTTTTTCACACGGCCGCGGATGCGTTTTTCAACTTGAAGAATATCTGCTTCAGATTCCATCATGCCGAGCAAGTATTCCAAACGCTCTTGTACATCTGCCAGTTCTAACACGCTTTGTTTATGGCGAACGGTCACTGGAATATGTGCAGCCATGGTATCTGCTAAACGATCGGCATCATCAATGCGTTGAAGTGCCCCTAAAACGTCTGCAGGAATTTTTTTATTGAGTTGAAGATAGCTTTCAAATTCATTTAAAACAGCGGCCTTCACCACATCTAATTCTTTTTCATCACCAAATGTAGTTTCAATCGGCGTGACTTCCGCAGAAAAATGGTCTTCACCATCATTTAATTGATTAATTTTTGCGCGTTGCTGCCCTTCCACCAACACTTTCACCGTGCCGTCTGGCAATTTTAATAGTTGAATAATATTCGCAATCGTCCCGACATCGAATACATCATCAACGGTAGGTTCTTCTAAATCTGCTTGCTTTTGTGACACCAATAATAATTGTTTGCCCTCATTCATGGCTTCATCAAGGGCGCTAATCGATTTTGCACGCCCAACAAAAAGTGGCATCACCATATAAGGGAAAACGACAACATCCCGTAATGGCAATACAGGAAGTGTACGTTGTTGAGTTCTTTTGGCGTTCATAATTATCTCTCTTACATCAATTCTATAATTTTATTGAATATGGGGATGAGTTGCATAAATTCAAGGTAGGATTCGGCATATTAAGGAGAAATCGAAAAATAGGCAAGTAAAGAACCACCTTTATTGATGGTTAATTGGAAAAACCATGGAATACAGGTACAATAAGTGCGGTCAAAAATCAGCATGATTTTACCCAATAAAAACGTTTGAAAAAATAACCGCACTTTATCCATTATGACAGCAAAACAAACTATTACTTTCGCGACCTTTCAAGAATTACTACCCGATTCTTGTAATCATCCATTAAAAAAACAATTAAGGGATAAAGCCCGTTATTACGGACGCAAATTTTTATTTAAAAAACAATGTGATGCATTGGTTGATTTCTTGAATACTCATCAAACCTGGATTCCGCTTTTTCAACAAAATCCATATCGTTTTAATGCATTGCTTGCGACCTATTGTGACAAACGTTTTTCTGCAACCGATCGACTCAATGCCATTACCAATAATCTGCTAATGCTTGAAGAAAAAATGGGCGTAGAATTTTGTAAAAAACTACTCCAAGAAAAATCCCTTTTATTAGCACAATTAACGGATCAACTTGGTATTTATTTCAACATCAACCAGATTGACCCTTTTGAAGGTTATTTTTCCATTAACTTAAAAGACAATGATGGGCGTAGCATTTATGATGCTTCTTTTACCTTCTTAAAACCAAATAAGCTACTTATTGCCTCTATTCAAGGCCCTTCTTATGAAGAGGCGCAAGAAGCCGTAAAACAAGCCACAAAAGAATTACATGGTGTTCGTCCAATGTTTATGTTGATGAATGTTTTCCGCTTGTTAGCTGAAAAATGGCAATGTGAATTAATCGGTATCCCTCACACTTCACAAGGTAAATACCGCTTATCTGCGCGTAGTAAAGTCCTATTCAACTACGATGAATTCTGGCAAGAAAACCAAGGGCAATTAAAAGGTCAATATTGGCAATTACCGCTTGAAATCGCCCGCAAACCACTGGAAGAAATCGCCAGCAAAAAACGTTCCATGTACCGAAAACGTTATGAAATGTTGGATGATTTGAGTGAAAAAATTACTAATTTGCCTAAATAAAATAGACTTATAAGCCAGGCTTACTCACAACAAAGCCTGGTTTAGGTAAACGATTGCTCACACTGGTATTATTGCGTTCTTTCAAAAATCACGCTTTGCTTTTTTGCTCATTTTGTGTAGAATACGCGCTCGGCTTATTGATTAATCCGAACACAAGGAGTTCTCCATAATGGAAGCATCAAAGAAAAAGATGAAATTCCCTTCCGCATTTAGCATTCTCTTTATTATTCTTCTTATTGCTATTGGTCTTACTTGGCTTATTCCCTCAGGGTCCTACTCTAAACTTTCCTACGACAGCACCGAAAATCATTTTATTGTCAAAACCCACGGAATTCCCGATCAAAGCTATCCAGCAACAGAACAAACCCTTAATCAACTCAATATCAAAATTCAACTTTCTCATTTCACCAACGGCATTATCAAAAAGCCGATTGCTATCCCCGATACCTATCAACGCATTGAACAACACGAAAAAGGCATTACCGATATGATTCACGCCATGGTGGATGGCACCATTGAAGTCGCGGATATTATGATTTTTATCTTCATACTCGGTGGAATGATTGGTGTGATAAACAAAACAGGAGCATTCAATGCCGGATTAATGTCTCTTACCAAGAAAACAAAAGGAAATGAATTCTCTGTTGTCTTTGCTGTCTGCGTGTTAATGCTGTTAGGCGGTACGGCTTGTGGTATTGAAGAAGAAGCCGTAGCCTTCTACCCAATTCTTGTTCCTGTCTTTTTAGCCTTAGGTTATGATTCTATTGTCTGTGTTGGTGCCATATTCCTTGCCGCATCAATGGGTACAGCCTTCTCTACAATCAATCCATTCTCCGTTGTTATTGCTTCAAACGCGGCAGGGATTCCATTTACTGAAGGGATGGGATTTCGCACACTGGGACTTATTCTTGGTGGAACCTGTGTCATAGCCTATATGTATTGGTACTGTAAAAAACTGCGTGCTAATCCTGAATTTTCTTATACCTATGATGATCGCCAAGCCTTCTATGATCTCTATATGAAAGATATTGATCCGAATGCAACCGTTGAATTTACCTTTAGAAGAAAACTGATTCTGATTCTATTTAGTGGCGCCTTTCCTCTCATGGTATGGGGGGTAATGTTTGGTGGTTGGTGGTTCCCTCAAATGGCGGCTTCCTTCCTAGCCATTACCATCATTATTATGTTTATCAGTGGATTGCCTGAAAAAGATGTCGTAAATGGGTTTACTCATGGTGCTTCTGAATTAGTCGGCGTCGCATTGATTATCGGACTCGCTCGAGCTGTTAATATCATTCTAGAGCAAGGAATGATTTCAGACACGATTCTCGATTATATGACGCATCTTGTTGGTGGAATGAATGGTGGTGTCTTTATTATTGGTCAGCTCATTGTCTTCATTTTCTTAGGATTGGTTGTGCCTTCCTCTTCAGGCCTTGCCGTACTCGCTATGCCAATTATGGCACCACTGGCTGATACTGTTGGCATTCCAAGAGATATCGTCGTATCAGCTTACAACTGGGGACAATATATTATGTTATTCCTTGCGCCAACAGGATTAGTCCTTGTCACGCTACAAATGCTTGGTATTCCATTCAATAAATGGCTGAAATTTGTCATGCCAATCGTGGGCTGTCAATTTGTTATCTCATCGATACTTCTTCTCGTTCAAGTATTTATGTATGCACACTAAAATAAAAAGCCACGCAATCTTGCGTGGCTTCTTTTTATCATCTGATGTTATTTGACAAACTCATCAAACTCTAACTCATAATCATCACCATCTCTGGTGTATTTGATATAACGTGGAAATTGTTCACCTGAGAATTTCTTCACCATAATATCCTTATTACCTGTTTTAAATGAATAAGTGATTTCAGTGACAGTTTGCTTGTTATATTGGATCTGTTTTTCCACTTTCTTCACATTCACATTTTCCATTGGGTAAAGTTTTTTACCATTTGTGATTTGGAAACTGGTTGGCAATTTATCGTAATAGCTCAACTGAAATGCCATGGTGAATAAGTCAAAAGTCGGTAATGTTAACGGTTCGGTTTCTAACCCATTTTTCACTTTACCGTATTCAATGGTTGTTGGTGAAATTTTAGAAATGGCATAAGGTTTACCATTACGCACATCTTGATAATTCACCATTTTAAATTGGCTCGCGGTTTGTGAACCACGAGAAGTAAACACAATGTTGTACAACGGAATATTAATTTTCGCATTGACTGAATACTGTGAACCATCAGCTTTAAAATGCACATATGCCGGCATTAAATAATTGGAACTGTATTTAATATTATAATCCACCGCAGACCATGCTGTTGGCACATAAGCAATTAATGCAGCAAAAAGGATTTTAAATAACTTCATTGGTTTTCCTTATATATAAAAATAGGTTGCCCTTTAGAGTATCACAGTGAGAAGAAGTTCCCCATTAAAAAAACCACCTTATCTGCAGACAAGATGGTTTTCATTTATGTTAGCTTTATGAGAGATTATAAAACTGCACCCGCCATTAAGAAACCGAATAACACGGATAAAGCAATTGCAATCACACCCGGCACTAAGAATGGGTGGTTGAATACATATTTACCGATACGAGTTGAACCAGTATCATCCATTTCTACTGCCGCAATTAAGGTTGGGTAAGTAGGAAGAATGAATAATGCTGATACTGCGGCAAATGCTGCAATCGCGGCTTCTGGTGAAACGCCTAATAAAATTGCAGTTGGATATAATGCTTTTGCAGTTGCAGCTTGTGAGTAAAGTAAGGTACTTGCGAAGAACAAGATTACCGCTAAACTCCAAGGGTATTGTTGTAAGAACTCAGCTGATACCGCTTTAATTTGATCGATATGACCTTCAACGAAAGTATTACCTAACCATGCTACACCAAGCACACAAATTACCGCTGACATACCGGATTTAAAAGTTGCCGCATTAGTAATTTTTGCAGTATCCACTTTACATGCCATAGTGATAATCGCTGCAGTCGCAAGCATGAAAGAGATAATCGCGTTATCACGAGAAAGAAT
>CABSXY010000122.1 GCA_902481695.1 uncultured Haemophilus sp.
ATCACGGATTGCCAATGTTCTTTGCTTTTATCTTTGCCAATGCCATAAACACTTAACTTATCATGTTGGCGCTCTACAATTTTTTGGTTATGCATTCCTCGCAATACGGCAATGACATATTGCACGCCAAAGCACTGTCCCACACGATAAATCGTCGACATCACTTTTTGCGCATCAATTAAACCATCGTATTTCTTTGGTGGGTCAAGGCAAATGTCACAGTTTTGACAAGGGGTTTGACGATATTCACCAAAATAATTGAGTAACACTAAACGTCGGCAAGTCTGGCTTTCCGCAAATTCACCTATGGCTTCCAATTTATGTTGCTCAATTTGACGTTGTGGCGTCTCTGGTTTCTCTAGCAGAATTTTCTGTAACCAAGCATAATCAGCCGGCTCGTAGAAAAGCACCGCTTCCGCAGGTAAATCATCTCGTCCCGCACGACCGGTTTCTTGATAATATGATTCAATGCTTCTCGGCAAATCAAAATGGGCGACAAAACGCACATTGGATTTATTAATACCCATGCCAAACGCAATCGTCGCAACCACAACTTGAACATTATCTCGTTGAAAATCTTGCTGGACGCGTTCACGCAGTGCAGTTTCCATTCCCGCATGATATGCCGCAGCCGAAACGCCTTTATTTCGCAAAGTTTCAGCTATACGTTCTACTTTCGAACGACTATTACAATACACAATGCCACTTTTCCCTTTCTGAGCTAAGACAAAACGCGTAAGCTGCTCCATTGGCTTAAATTTTTCTTCTAACGTATAACGAATATTTGGGCGGTCAAAACTGCCAATGTATTTGTGAGGATGGTCTAATTTAAGATGAGTGAGAATATCCTGTCTTGTCGCGTAATCCGCTGTCGCCGTTAATGCCATAATCGGCGCATTTGGAAACGCCGCTTTTAAGCCGCCAAGCTGAGTATATTCAGGACGGAAATCATGCCCCCACTGTGAAATACAATGGGCTTCATCAATGGCGATAAAGGAAATTTGAGCATAAGAAATCAGCTGAAAAAAGCTGTTTGTCATCACTTTTTCAGGCGAAACATATAATAATTTTAATTGTCCTGAAATCAGCTTGTTTTCAACTTTCTGTTGTTGTTCTGACGTCTGACTAGAGTTTAGAAAATCGGCTTCAATGCCGTTTGCTTGAAGTTGATCTACCTGATCTTTCATTAAAGAAATCAAAGGCGAAATCACTAATGTGAGACCAGGAAAACAAAGTGCTGGAATTTGATAACACAAGGATTTGCCATTTCCTGTGGCCATCACCACTAAGGCATCCTGACCGCTTAACGCAGCGTGAATCACTTCTTCCTGCCCTTTGCGGAAAGATTGGTAACCAAAAACAGACCGCAACGTATGAAGTGCGGTCGTTTTTAAGTCTGTTTTTTGCGGGGCATGTTCCGCGAGTTCGGTCATTAGAATGTTACCGTTTCTCCGTGAGCCGCAACCGCCTCGGTTAAAGAATCCCAAAAGCGTTTACCATCATTTGCCACCCAATCATTATTTTTATAAGCAAAATGGAATCCACCCAAACGGCTCGCAAGCCAAAGCTCAAGAAGTGGTTCTTGTTTATTGATAACGATTTGTGAACGGTCATCAAATGTGATCGTGAATACCGAACCTTGCGTTTCGCAATCTACATCGCAATCTTGATTCTCTAACGCTTCTTCAATTTTTTGCCAAACCTGTTCAATATTTTGGTGAAATTCTGCAACATTCATAAAATTTTCCGATTAAATCTGATAGAATGCCGTGAATTATAAAGCCTTTCGCCTCGTTGGCAAAGGCAGATTTTACTTATTAGAGAGATTGAAAAATGAAAAAATTACTTTCTATTTTGTTATTAGGTGCATTCTGTACTTTAGCTACGGGTTGCGGTGTAAAAGGGCCATTATATTTTCCTGAAAAAGAACAGCCGCAAAACACGCAAAAAACACAATAAAAACTGCCCCCACTTAAAGGATTCCTCATGGATTTTTTCCAATATAAAAACGAGCAACTTTATGTTGAAGATTTGCCCGTCAAACAACTCGCTGAAGAATTCGGCACACCGCTTTATATTTATTCTCGTGCCACACTTGAACGCCATTGGCATGCCTTTGATTCTGCTTTAGGAAAGCATCCACACTTAATTTGTTATGCCGTTAAAGCCAATTCTAATATTGGTATCTTGAATGTCATGGCAAAATTAGGTTCTGGTTTTGATATCGTTTCGCAAGGCGAATTAGAACGTGTCTTAGCGGCTGGTGGAGAGGCTTCAAAAGTAGTCTTTTCTGGTGTAGCAAAATCTCGTGCCGAAATTATGCGAGCGTTAGAAGTAGGTATTCGTTGTTTTAATGTGGAATCTGTTGCGGAATTACATCACATCAACCAAATTGCGGGTGAAATGGGTAAAGTAGCCCCTATTTCTTTACGTGTGAATCCCGATGTTGACGCCCATACTCACCCTTACATTTCTACGGGATTAAAAGAAAATAAATTTGGTGTGAGCGTAGATGAAGCGCGTGAGGTATATAAATTAGCGGCAACCTTACCTCATGTGAAAATTACCGGTATGGATTGCCATATTGGCTCTCAGCTTACGGAATTACACCCCTTCTTAGATGCAACGGATCGCCTCATTCGTTTAATAGAACAGTTAAAAGAAGATGGTATTACGTTAAAACATTTAGATCTCGGTGGCGGTTTAGGCGTAACTTATACTGATGAAACGCCGCCGCATCCAAGTGATTATGCTGCTGCGTTACTGAATAAATTATAAGATTATGAAGATCTCGATATTATTCTAGAACCAGGTCGAGCAATTGCGGCGAATGCGGGGATTTTAGTGGCTAAAGTGCAATACCTAAAAAGCAATGAAAGCCGTAACTTCGCAATTACCGATACTGGCATGAACGATATGATTCGCCCTGCACTCTATGAGGCTTATATGAACATCATTGAAATTGACCGCACTTTAGAGCGTGAAAAAGCCATTTATGATGTTGTTGGCCCGGTATGTGAAACCTCTGATTTCTTAGGTAAACAGCGCGAGCTCGCCATTGCTGAAGGGGATTATATTGCTCAACGCTCTGCCGGCGCCTATGGTGCAAGTATGTCTTCAAACTACAATTCTCGTCCACGTACGGCTGAAGTGTTAGTGGATGGGGATAAAGCTCATTTAATTCGTCGCAGAGAAAGTCTCAGTGAATTATGGGCATTAGAAAGCATCGCGAAATAAATAAAAAGAAAAACGGTCAAGATATAAGTCTTGACCGTTTTTTATATAACTAAATAATTCGAGAGAATTGTTGTCGTTTTGCTGCAGCTCTTGAATAGGTATCAAAGCATAAACAAATATTACGGATTAATAAGCGACCTTTAGGCGAAACTTGTAAGCCAGTTTCTGTTTCAGAAATTAATCCATCTTCAAGTAATGGCTGTAATAACTGTAAATCTTCAGCAAAGTGCTTTTTGAAATCAATATTATATTGTTTTTCAATTGGTGCAAAATCAAGCTTAAAGTTACAAATCAACTGCTTAATCACATCACGGCGTAAGCAATCCTCTTCTGTCATCGCTAAACCTTTATGTAATGCAATTCCTGAATTTTCTACATCATGATAGTAATGTTTTAACTCTTTTTGGTTTTGAGCATACGTATCCCCCAATAAACTAATGGCTGATACACCTAAACCAAGCAAATCACATTCTTCTTGTGTGGTATAGCCTTGGAAATTTCGGTGTAGTACACCGTTCTCTTGGGCAATCGCTAATTCATCATCGGGTTTAGCAAAGTGATCCATACCGATAAACTTATAGCCTGCATTACCTAAGGTTTCAATCGTTTTCTGTAAGATTTCTAACTTGGTTTCTGGTGGCGGTAATTGATCTTCTTTAATTTTTGCTTGCCCGGCAAATCGACTTGGCAAATGGGCATAGTTAAAGATACTTAAACGATCTGGATTTAATTCAATCACTTTATGTAATGTAAACATAAAGCTTTCCACATTTTGAAGTGGCAATCCATAAATTAAATCAAGGTTAGTTGATTGGAAACCTAACTCACGAGCACGAACAAGTAACGCATTCACAAACTCTTCATCTTGTTCACGGTTTACCGCTTTTTGAACCGCTTTATTGAAATCTTGTACGCCCATACTGATTCGGTTAAAACCAATATTACGTAAATGATCAAGCATATCGAGTTCAATCTCGCGTGGGTCCATCTCAATGCTGACTTCTGCATTATCCGCAATCGTAAAATGATCTTTAAGCATCTTCATCAAACGAGCAGATTGTTCTTCTGTCAAATAAGTCGGTGTACCGCCGCCCCAATGCACTTGAGTCGCAACACGATTTTTGAATAATTCTGAACGCGCTTTGATTTCTTTTTCAAGGTAATCAAGATAAATATCCGCCTTATGTTGATGACGAGTAATCACCTTATTACATCCACAGAAATAGCAAAGTTTGTGACAAAACGGAATGTGTACGTAAAGAGAAAGTGGTCTTTCCGGATAACGATTGGCCGCTGCAATAAAATCTTCGTTTGTATAACTTTCATTAAATTCTAATGCAGTTGGATAAGATGTATAACGAGGTCCTGATTGGTTATATTTTTGAATTAACGCAAGATCCCAAATAATTTCAGACATTAAACTTCCCCAAATTTCTCTACGTCATTTAAAAACTGACGTAACTCCAACATAATTTCTTCTTCAAATTTTGCTTCTGCACTTTCTCGCTCAAGATCGAGTTCCATTCTTTCTTTTTTTAACAATGCTTTCCGAGCTTCATGCGTAGGCATTTCTTTTACAATATTATAAAGTGCATACATCGCTTGATATGGCTGCAAAGATTGTCCAAAAGGGAGTAAAAGCATTGATAAACGAATCACCCCTTCTGAATGGTTACAATCTCCATTTTGCATCGCTTTAGCGATAATTACCATACTCTCTTTTAGGCGTTTTGTACGCGCTATTTTAGCCTGTTTAATGAGAGTGTTTTGCTCGCGTAACTTCCTCAGTAATTTGAAAGCATAAAATGATACGCCAGCAATAATTCCCAAAGCAATAATACTTAAAATGATCGGCCACATGACAATTATCTGAATTGGTTGATATCAATTTTCTCGAAGGTTCGATAGAGGTCATCCTCTGTCTCCTCTTCATCTTGAATACCTAATTCTTCCATTAACTGAGCAATACGATCTAAGCATTCATCCACAAATTGTTGATCAGCTTTACTAATCGTTTTGCCTTCATCTAAGGCATCCAACAATTCATTTAGAATTTCATTATTTTCTAAACGTTCTAACTCCACTTCAGGCGCAAGTTTTTTCGGTTCTTTTACCGCTGGAATTGTCATCCCTTTCTCAGGCTTATTCACAAATTCAACGATCAGTGGAACCTTTTTACGACTGCCAATACGCGGATCTTTTTGTTCAACGACTTGATTATGCTTATTTTGCTCAGCGTTACTATGACGAGAACCGGATGCTAAACCTTTATGTTTACGTTTTTTCTTATCTTCTCTTGCTTTAGCATCTAATTCATAACGTGTTAATTTCTTACCTGATAGCTTCGGTGCTTCAGGTTTCTTATCTGATCTACGAATTGGCATAATATCGCTAATTTTACGAGTTTTCTTTTTACGAGCCATTTGTGTTATTTATCCTATAAAAAATTTTGGTGATTGTACCATTCCACCTCTATTTTCTCATTAAAAGATTTAAACATCTTTAATAAAACTATTCTGATTTTGACCGCACTTTTATTTTATTAAACTCAAATCTAAAAAACAAAAACCCCAAGCTATTCAGCTCGGGGTTCTTCATTCAGTACCTGGCGGTGTCCTACTCTCACATGGGGAAACCCCACACTACCATCGGCGCATCGGCGTTTCACTTCTGAGTT
>CABSXY010000123.1 GCA_902481695.1 uncultured Haemophilus sp.
ACCACGCACTGCAGCGAGCGCCTGCGCCATAAAACGACCACCAAAGTCTTTAAATGCTAAAGTTGGACCGTGGAATAATTCAAGGGCATAAATATTGTCTTCCACTTTTTCTAACGGTGCAGGAAAAGTAAATGCATTTTTTACCATCGCATCCAAAGTGGCTTTCGGCAATTCTTCACCGATTAAGGCGCCAAGAATTTTTTGGCTACGTTCAACCAATGGTAAAGCTAATAATTCATCAATATTGGTTAAAGCGGGGATCGTTTCTGGAAAGAACAAACCTTGATCTTTGCCAAGTCCTTGACGTACTGCCTGAGCAAAATTTACTTGTTCTTCAGGGTGTTTGATGTTGTACAAATTCATTGTATATCCGTTAATTATAGAGTTTTAATAAAATATTATTCCCCTCTTAATAAGAAGAGGGGAAAATGATTGACTGCTTAACCTAGCTCTCTCGCGCCATCATTATCGACCTTACAAACATGAACAAAACCTTCATTGTTTTGTAAATAATGATTTTCTAAATAAGTCGCCAGTTTTGTTGCCGTTTGTAAATCGGGTGCGATGGAGAAAATCGTTGGTCCAGAACCTGAAATTCCCGTCGCTAATGCGCCTAAATCACGCGTAGCTTGTTTCACTTCAGCGAAGTTGGGTAATAAAGCCTCACGATAAGGTTCTGCAATCACATCTTTCATCATCATTGCTGCAAGATTTTCTTGATGTGTGTGACATGCGTGCACAAAGCCACCTAAATGACGACCATGAGAAATCACATCTTGACGCGTGTAGCTTTTCGGTAAAATTGCACGTGCTTCAGCAGTTGAAACCTCAATGCCTGGGTAAGCTAAGACCCAATACCAATTATCAAAAAATGGCAGTTTTTGGCAAATGTTACCAAGGGATTGTACCATAAATTGTACACCGCCTAAGTAACAAGGTGCCACATTATCATAATGGATAGAACCTGAAATACGACCTTCTAGCTCCCCCATCATTTCTAACAATTCCATTTTTGAGAATGGTTCATCGTGGAATTTATTTAATGCCACTAATGCAGCCACGATAGAGCACGCACTTGAGCCCAATCCCGAACCAATCGGCATATTTTTCTCAAGGGTCAAACGCAATGGTTTGACTCTCACATTGCGTAATTTTAATTGCTCACTAAACAGCACATAGGCCTGATACACGATATTTTTTTGCGGCTCTTTTGGCAATTTACGCACAAAATAACCCGCACTTTCGAGTTCAAAACCACTTGGAATAGACTCAATCTGTACGACATCACCTAATAATGAACCATCAATCGGTGAAATGGCTGCGCCTAATGTGTCAAACCCTACACTAATATTGGCACTTGATGCTGGAGCATAAATTCTTAACATGTTATGTCCTTTTTAGTGGTGTAATGTTCTTAAAATATCAGCAAAGATGCCAGCAGCAGTCACTGCGTTACCTGCGCCATAACCACGTAATAACAACGGAATTGGTTGGTAATAACGGGTATAGAATGCAAGGGCATTTTCACCGTCTTTTACCTTGTACAATGGATTATTTTGATCCACGGCGATGATTGAGACTTTGCAGTGACCATCTTTAATTTGACCTACGTAACGCAATACTTTGCCTTCTGCTTTCGCGGCTTCAACGCGTGCTTTAAATTCCGCGTCTAACTGTGGCAACATTGCCATAAATTCATCGGCTGATTTACCTTCAGAGAAGCCTTTCGGTAACACACCTTCCACTTCCACATCGGAAAGCTCAAGTTCTAGACCCGCTTCACGCGCTAAAATAAGCAATTTACGTGCCACATCTTGCCCCGATAAATCATCACGAGGATCGGGCTCTGTAAAGCCTTTTTCACGTGCAAGTGCGGTCACTTCTGAAAGAGAAAGTCCTTCTTCTAATTTACCGAAGATGAAAGAAAGTGAGCCTGATAAAATGCCTTCAAAATACTCAAGCTCATCCCCTGCTGCCAATAAATTCTGTAAGTTTTCGATAACCGGTAAGCCTGCGCCTACGTTAGTTTCGTATAGGAATTTATGTTGGCTCGCTTGTGCATTGCGACGTAATTCGTGGTAATAGGCTAATTCACGGGTATTCGCTTTTTTATTTGGGGTTACCACATGGAAGCCTTCTTTTAACGCGCGCGCATAAAGTCCTGCGACTGATTCCGCCGTTGTACAATCTACAAAGACAGGGTTCACCACGTGATGTAATTTAATGAAAGATAACAACACATCAAAATCAGAAGGTTGGGTTGCATTTTCAAGGTCTGCTTTCCAATTATCTAAATTCAATCCGTTTTCATTCAAAAGCATTTTGGTTGAATTCGCTAAGGCACAAACTCGGATTTCAATGTCCTTCTTTGCGAGGTATTCTTTTTGGCGTTTAATTTGTTCAATTAACTCACCACCAACGCCACCAACGCCGACTAGAAACATATCAACAACTTTTTTGTTATTAAAAAGAGCTTGGTGAGTTGCTTTCACGGCTTCAATCGCTTTATTTTGTGCGACAACTGCTGAAATTGAACGCTCAGAAGAACCTTGTGCAATTGCTACTAAGCTAATATTCGCTTGCGCTAAGGCAGAGAAGAAACGAGCTGCGATACCTTTAGCTTGTTTCATGCCATCACCCACGACCGAGATAATAGACAGCTCTTTTGCAACTTCAATCGGTTCTAATTCATGGGCTTTTAATTCTGCAGCAAACTCTTGTTCTAAGATTGCTTTCGCGGCATCCGCTGATTTCACTGGCACACAGAAACTAATGCTGTATTCAGAAGAAGATTGAGTGATTAAAATAACTGAAATACCCGCTTTTGACATCGCTGAAAATACACGCGCAGCCATCCCCACCATGCCTTGCATACCAGGGCCTGAAACATTAAACATTGCCACGTTGTCAAGGTTAGTAATCCCTTTCACTTGTAAACCTTCAGATTTCACATGACCATCGATTATTGAACCAGGTGCAGATGAATTACCGGTGTTTTTAATCACACAAGGGATTTGTTTTGGTAATAATGGACCAATTGTACGTGGATGGATCACTTTCGCACCAAAATAAGAAAGCTCCATCGCTTCACGGTAAGAAAGGCTTGGTAATAAACGAGCATCTGGCACTAAACGTGGGTCACACGTATAAACGCCATCCACATCAGTCCAAATTTCACAAACAGATGCATCTAAACAAGCGGCTAAACAAGCGGCTGAATAATCAGAACCGTTACGGCCTAATAACACTAATTCACCTTTATCATTACATGCGGTAAAACCAGCCATTAGAACCACTTTATCTTTACCGATACTTTTTGCATCAACGCGTTTTGTCGATTCATCAATATCAACTGAAGATTCTAAGTAACCACCCTGTGCTAATAATTGCTTAACAGGATCAACAATGTGAACACTATATCCACGCGCTTCAAACCACGCTTTCATCATGGCAATCGATAATTTTTCACCACGGCAGTCGATGGTTGCTTTAACTTTATCTTCTACTTTTCCAGCTTGGCGGATTTCTTCTAATAAACCTTTAATTTGGGCAAATTCTGCATCAATGAGGGCTTTGGTGCCAGCAAGATCAAATTTATTATTTTCAGCGTGTAAACCATTAATGATGTTATAGAAAATCTCAATGGCTTCGTTAAAGTGGGTATCAGTAGGTTGGTTTAATGCGGCTTTTTCAGAGAGGGCAACAAGATGGTTAGTAATTTTTGCTGGAGCAGATAAGACACCGGCAGCCTGCTCTTCCAAATGAGCTTTTTCGATTAATTGAGCCGCTTGCGAGAAACGCTCAGGGTTGGCTAATGAAGTGCCACCAAATTTTAATACGCGCATGATAATATCCTCAGATGTTGTGATTTTTAAATACTAAAAAACCCGCACTAGACTGAATGCGGGTTTTCTTGATCCTGTTTGTTACGCACTAACCCGCCCCATTAATTGTCGTAATGGTCATAATAATGGTGGTAATCGTGAAAGTGCGGTTATTTTTCATTGTGTTTTAACCTTGAAAAAAAGATGTGTTTAGAAATACCGAAAAAGCGCATGCTTGTCAAACACAAAATCAAAAAAATGAAGATTTTTTCTAAAAATCATCGCTTTGGTGTAGAATGAAGAGAGTTTCACATTGGTCAGGAAGGGAATTATGACAATTCAACAAGCACTCAAAACCATCCATCAAAAAATCCAAGATGCCACTCAACTCGCTCACCGCCCAGAAAGTGCGGTCACTTTATTAGCAGTTTCTAAAACGAAACCCAATGAAGCGATTTTAGAAGCCTATCAAGCCGGACAAAAAGCATTTGGGGAGAACTACGTTCAAGAAGGCGTAGATAAAATTCAGTATTTTGAAGCACAGAATATTCAGCTTGAATGGCATTTTATTGGCCCATTGCAATCCAATAAAACGCGTCTTGTGGCTGAGCATTTTGATTGGATGCAAACGCTAGAACGTGCAAAAATTGCTGATCGTTTAAATGAACAACGCCCTGCCAATAAAGCTCCGCTGAATGTTTTAATTCAAATTAATATCAGTGATGAGGCCAGTAAATCAGGTATCCAACCGAATGAAATGATTGAGCTTGCAAAACACATTGAAAATCTACCGCACTTACGTTTACGTGGATTAATGGCTATCCCTGCTCCAACAGACAATATTGCAGAACAAGAAGCGGCTTTTAGCCAAATGGAACAATTATTTGAGCAATTAAAAGTCGCTTTCCCTCATCAACAAATTGATACGCTTTCAATGGGAATGACCGATGATATGCAAAGTGCCATAAAATGCGGTTCAACTATGGTGCGTATTGGTACAGCCATTTTTGGGGCAAGAGATTATTCGAAAAAATAATGAATAGAAAATAAAAAAGCGGTCAACATTGACCGCTCTTTTTTATCTGGATTTAATTAAACTTCTTCGCTCTTTTCAGAGAAACGTTCAATCTTCGCACCTAAACAACGAAGTTTATCTTCAACGTGTTCATAACCACGATCGATATGATAAATACGATCTACGATAGTTTCACCATTTGCGATACATCCTGCTAGCACAAGACTGATTGATGCGCGTAAATCTGTTGCCATAACTTCTGCACCAGAAAGATGCTCAACACCGTGACAAACTGCCGTGTTACCTTCAATTTCAGCTTTACCGCCCATACGAATTAATTCTGGAATGTGCATAAAGCGATTTTCAAAGATGGTTTCAGTAATGATACTTGTGCCTTCTGCCACCATGTTTAACAAAGTGAACTGAGCTTGCATATCTGTTGGGAATCCTGGGTGTGGTGCAGTACGAATATTGACAGCTTTCGGACGATTACCGTGCATATCCAACGTAATGCTATCTTCTGTCACTTCAACTTCTGCACCCGCTTCACGAAGTTTCTCAATCACGGCACCACCTGAAATGGCACCCGCAATTAAGAATGTCCCGGTTTCAATACGATCTGGCACAATGCTGTGCTCGCAGCCAGTTAAACATTCAACACCTTCAATAACAATATGATCAGTACCCGCACCTGTAATTTTCGCGCCCATTTTATTGAGAAAATCAGCTGTATCAACGATTTCAGGCTCACGTGCGGCGTTTTCAATTGTTGTTATCCCTTTAGCTAGTGTCGCCGCCATCATAATAGATAAAGTCGCACCTACGCTCACTTTTTCCATCACAATACGTGTCCCTATAAGGCGCTCAGCGACAGCAGCTTTTACGTAGCCTTCGTCAAGCTCAATGGTTGCACCGAGTTTTTCTAAACCACTAATATGAAGATCAACAGGACGCGCACCAATTGAACAACCACCCGGTAAAGAAACTTGACCTTGATTAAAACGAGCTACCAACGGTGCTAAT
>CABSXY010000124.1 GCA_902481695.1 uncultured Haemophilus sp.
ACCACCTGAAGATGGTAAATATTGGCAAATAGCACGCCACTTAGGGCTAAAATACCGATGAATGCTACCAATGTTCGACGCGCAAACAAGTTCCGTTCCGCTTTTTTATCGCGTATCGGTTCATTGGTGGGTGCAGAAAAGAATTTTTTTAAATTCATCGGTAATGTAATACGTTATTCTCTGTGATAAGGGTGGTTTGTCGTTAGTGACCACGCGCGGTATAAACTTTCTGCCACGACAACACGCACTAATGGATGGGGAAGTGTGAGTGGTGAAAGTGACCAACTTTGTTCTGCTGCCGCTTTGCATTCAGGGGATAAGCCTTCGGGCCCCCCAATAAGCAAGCAAACATCTCGACCATCATTTTTCCAACCCTCTAATTGCTCAGCAAGTTGCGGTGTTGTCCAAGGTTTGCCTGGGATATCTAATGTGACTACTTTGCCTTTTCCGCAAGCTGCGAGCATCGCTTTGCCTTCTTGCTCTAAGATACGTTTAATATCCGCATTTTTTCCACGTTTACCTGCAGGGATTTCAATGAGTTCAAAAGGCATATCTTTAGGAAAACGACGTTGGTATTCTTCAAATCCAGTTGTCACCCAAGCTGGCATTTTTGTGCCCACAGCGATTAATGTGATTTTCATCCTTTTCCCTTTAAAAATACCGTCAAAATTGACCGCACTTTATACCCAAAGTTTTTCTAATTGATACATTTCACGTGCATCGCGCTGCATAATGTGAACGATGGTTTGACCGAGATCAACCACGATCCAATCTGCGGTATTACGACCTTCTTCACCAAAGGTTTCATAACCGGCTTTTTTACATTCTGCAATAAGGTTATCTGCCATAGCAGACACTTGGCGGCTAGATGTACCAGTACAAATAATCATATTTTCAGTAATCGATGATTTGCCTTTTACATCAAAATGCACAATTTCGGTGCCTTTTAAATCATCGAGTTTATCAATTACAAATTCAACTAATGACATTTCTTTTCCTATTTAAATAAAGCGATGAATTCTATCATTGAATGAGGGAAAGGGGTAGGCTTGGGGCTGATTTTATTTGAATTGTTTTATGGTTGTAACGGTGCTTAGCATAAATATTGGGGCAGTTATACTGCCCCAAGTTTGAAAGGGAATTAAACCCATAAAAGAATCGCTAACAATTGCGGTGAAATGATCCGTAAGAACATGGTGAGCGGATAGACTGTCGCATAGGAGAGTGCTGCGGCACCGCTTCCTTCTTTCAGTTCATTGGCGAAAGCAAGCGCAGGAGGATCCGTCATTGACCCCGCTAATAGACCACAGAGTGAAAGATAATTTAATTTTACATATAAACGTGCAATGAAACCTACAATCATTAATGGTACAAGAGTGATAAAAATACCGTAGCCCATCCATTCAAGACCAGAACCATTGGTGAGTGTGTCCACAAAGCTACCGCCAGATTTTAAACCGACTACAGCAAGGAAGAGCACAATACCAATTTCGCGCAATGCCAAGTTCGCACTCGGCGGCATAAACCAATAGAGTTTTCCTATAGAGCCAATTCGAGCCAAGATCAACGCGACGACTAATGGTCCGCCTGCTAGCCCTAATTTTAATGCTACTGGGAAACCAGGAATGTAGAAAGGAATGGAGCCGAGTAATACCCCTAAGCCAATCCCAATAAATACCGGCAACATTTGCACTTGTAGCAGTTTTTGTTTCGCATTCCCGATCACTGAAATGGCTTGGTTGAGAATGTCAGTTTTTCCAACCATGTGTAATACGTCACCAAATTGAAGGGTAGTATGGGCAGTTGGCACCAATTCCACACCTGCACGGTTTAAACGCGAAATGACTACACCATATTTTTGATGAATACCAAGATGACGAATTTGTTTTCCGAGTACTTTTTCATTGGTGACGACCACGCGCTCAGAACGAATTTCGCCACTCAAGCTGGCTACCGGGATATCAACTTCTTCCCCAATGATAAGATGCATTTTTTTCAAGCCTTCAGGATTGCCGACCAAATGTAAAATATCCCCAAGTTGAACATTGGTATCCGCTTTCGGCACAATAACAAGCTCACCCCGTTTCAAGCGAGAGCAGACGACATCTTCATCATCAAAACCAGGAATCTCAATCAAATGGATACCGTTTAGATTGGTATTGGTGACTTTTAGGGAAATGCTTTTGAGTGCTTCTTTGTCGTGGCCACTTTCTTTTTCAAAATTCGCCGCTTCTTCATCCACTTTAATTTTAAAGAAAAGACGAATAAGCCACATAGAAAGCAAAATGCCACAAATTCCAAAAGGATAAGCCATCGCATAGGCCATCCCCATGTTAGATGTCGTTTGCGACATCCCTAATTCGGAAAGAATTTGCTGACCCGCACCGAGAGATGGCGTATTTGTGACCGCACCGGAGTAAATACCAAGTGCCACATCAAGAGGAATATCCGCAAACTTATAAATGAGAATTGTCACTAGTGCACCGAGTGCAACAATTAAGATCCCTAACCCATTTAAGGTTAAGCCTGATTGCCGTAAAGAAGCAAAAAAGCCCGGTCCTACTTGAATACCAATCGTATAAACAAATAGAATTAAGCCGAACTCTTGCACAAAATGTAACGTATGGCTATCTAATTTTATGCCATATTGAGTGGTAAAATGGGCAACTAAAATCCCCCCAAATAGCACGCCCCCAATACCCAGTCCCACACCTTTAATTTTAAAATGCCCGATCCATAGACCAATTACGGCAACGAGGGCAAGCAAACTAATGGTAATCGCAGTTTCACTCATACCGACCTCTAATTTATTAAAAATTTAACTATTTTGGATTATAACAATTTGATTTCCTACCCGCTTGTAACAAAGTCAAAAAATGTTATCTCCATCACATTTTTTCTTGCTTAAAAATAAACACCGCCTAAAATGACCGCACTTTTTTGATTTTATAGGTTGATTATGGATTACGCTCAAGAGGCCATTAATTCGCTTTTATGGATAGTAAAAACATTAGCGATGACGGCAGTTGTGTTTAGCTTTGGTATTTTCTTATTGGTCCGTTTTACTCATTGGGGAAAACAATTTTGGCAATTTGCGGGTGGTTATCTTTCACCACGCCGAAGTATTAAACCTTTGCTATTTTTCTTGTTAATTGTGGCAATGACATTGGTCAGTGTACGTATTAGCTTGGTGCATTCCGAGTGGTATAACAATATGTACACGTCCTTACAGGAATTTAATGAGCCGGTATTTTGGGATCAAATGGTGCTGTTTTGTGTGATTGCGACAAGCTCTGTCATGACGGCATTACTTAGCTATTATTTAGAACAACGTTTTTCTATTAATTGGATCGAATGGTTGAATAGTCAGTTAGTAGATAAATGGATGGATAATCGTGCCTACTATAAAACACAGTATGTTTCCGCTAACTTAGATAACCCCGATCAACGTATTCAACAAGATGTGCAATCCTATGTGCGAACTACGCTCTCTTTAAGTACTGGGGTGATTGATGCCGTCACCTCCATGATTTCTTATACAATCTTATTGTGGGGATTAGCGGGACCAATGATTGTATTTGGTACTGAAATTCCACGCATGATGGTGTTCTTGGTGTTTGCTTATGTGATTATTACTACCGCGATTGCGTTCCGTTTGGGACGTCCGTTAATTATGTTGAATTTCGTCAACGAGCGCTTAAACGCTAACTATCGTTATTCTTTAATTCGTATCAAGGAATATGCGGAAAGTGTAGCATTTTATGCGGGTGAGAAAGTCGAAAGTAGCCAACTTTATAAACAATTCGGCTCGGTGATCAATAACATGTGGGATATTGTTTATCGAACCTTAAAATTCTCTGGTTTTAACTTAGTAGTAAGCCAAGTTTCCGTGGTGTTCCCTTTACTCATTCAAGTGGGACGTTATTTCGAGAAGCAAATTAAACTCGGCGATCTGATGCAAACGCTACAAGTATTTGGTAAGTTGCATTCAAATCTTTCATTCTTCCGTAATTCTTACGATGGTTTTGCCGGATACAAAGCCACATTAGATCGTTTAACTGGCTTTAGTTATGCGATTGATATGGCGAATCGTCAATCTACGTCGCATTTACATGAACACGAAACAGACGTGATCTTTAAGGATTTAAGCATCAGTAATCCATTTGGAAAAACCTTAATTGAGAATTTAAATTTGACGCTGCCAAAAGGTTCAACCCTATTAATCCAAGGTAATTCTGGTGTGGGGAAAACCACGTTGTTGAGAACCGTGGCAGGGCTGTGGGCGTATTCTGAAGGGGATGTATATTGTCCAACCCACCAGCTTTTCTTATCGCAAAAACCTTATTTACCGCAAGGTAGTTTATTGACTGCACTGGCTTATCCGAATGAAGAAAAGGTCTTTAATCGTGATGAGATGATTGAGGTATTAAAACAAGTGTCTTTAGGGCATTTACAAGATCGTTTAGATCAAGAACAAGACTGGACACGTATTCTTTCTCTCGGTGAGCAACAACGTTTGGCTTTCGCACGTTTGTTATTACATAAACCAAACGTCGCTTTCTTGGATGAAGCCACAGCGAGTATGGATGAAGGCTTAGAAGATACGATGTATCGTCTATTAAAAGAATGTTTACCTAATACAACGGTTATTAGCGTGGGGCATCGTTCAACTTTACAAGCTTTCCATCAGCAACAATTGATGATTTTAGGTAACGGCAAGTGGCGATTCACTGACCGAAATCTTGTATAAAACACCATTAAAATTGACCGCACTTACCTTGTTAGAAAAAATAGCGAGGTAAGTGTAGAGGATCAAGGCAAAAAATCCTGTTATCAAGCTCGATTTTTTGGTACATTTAGCACAATTTTTTTCTATGCTCAGAAATGAGTAATTTTTCACCAAACTAATGACGGAATTCTTATGTTATTCAAAAAAATTCGTGGTTTATTTTCAAACGATCTTTCTATCGATCTAGGTACAGCAAATACATTAATTTACGTGAAAGGCCAAGGCATCGTACTTGATGAACCTTCAGTTGTGGCAATTCGTCAAGATCGTATGGGCGCATACAAAAGTATTGCGGCAGTAGGTAAAGAAGCAAAACAAATGCTTGGTCGTACCCCAAAAAGTATCGTGGCTATTCGTCCGATGAAAGATGGTGTAATTGCTGATTTCTCTGTGACAGAGAAAATGTTGCAATACTTTATCAAACAAGTACATAGCGGCAACTTTATGCGCCCTAGCCCGCGCGTACTCGTTTGTGTTCCTGCTGGTGCAACTCAAGTTGAACGTCGTGCAATCAAAGAATCAGCATTAGGTGCAGGTGCACGTGAAGTGTATTTAATTGAAGAGCCAATGGCGGCTGCTATCGGTGCAAACTTGCCGGTTTCTACAGCGATTGGTTCAATGGTCATTGATATCGGTGGTGGTACCACTGAAGTGGCGGTGATTTCTTTAAACGGTATCGTGTATTCATCTTCTGTACGTATTGGTGGTGACCGTTTTGATGAAGCAATCATCTCTTATGTTCGTCGTACTTTTGGTTCCGTTATCGGTGAGCCAACTGCAGAGCGTATCAAACATGAAATTGGTACAGCATACATTCAAGAAGGTGATGAAATTTTAGAAATGGAAGTGCACGGCCACAATCTTGCTGAGGGTGCGCCTCGTTCATTCAAATTAACCTCTCGTGATGTACAAGAAGCTCTTCAGCAGCCATTAAATGGTATTGTTGCCGCGGTGCGTACAGCGCTTGAAGAATGCCAACCA
>CABSXY010000125.1 GCA_902481695.1 uncultured Haemophilus sp.
GTATTGATTCCAAAAGATAACGTGAAAGATTTGGAAGAAATCCCAGATAACGTGAAAGAAAATCTTGCGATTCATGCGGTAGAAACCATTGATGAAGTGTTAGGCTTAGCGTTAGAGAATCCACCAGAAGGCGTTGAGTTCGTGAAAGTGGAAACGAAAGCGAAAGCGAAAGCACCACGCCGTAAAGCTGCGACTAAAACAGCAAGAGCGGTCAATTAATGACTCATTTTTAGGGCTTGTGAAAACAAGCCCTTTTGACTTTTAATTATGCAAAAATTTCCCCCTCTTTCCCTTTATGTGCATATTCCTTGGTGTGTGCAGAAATGCCCTTATTGTGATTTCAATTCGCATGCACAGAAAGGCACAATTCCTGAACAAGAATATGTGCAACATCTGATAGCCGATCTTGAGGCAGATTTAGAGAAATATCAGGCTAGTATTCAACATCGTTCACTTCATTCAATTTTTATTGGTGGTGGCACGCCGAGTTTATTTTCAGCGGAAAGTATCGAGTTGTTATTGGCAGAAATTCAACGTCGCATTCCTTTTTCAGAGAATATTGAAATCACCATGGAAGCCAATCCTGGCACTGTCGAAGCGGAGCGTTTTAAAGGCTATGTGGATGCTGGCGTAACGCGTATTTCCATGGGCATCCAAAGTTTTAATGACGATAAATTACAACGTTTAGGGCGTATTCATAATGCAGCGGAAGCTAAAAGTGCGGTCAGTTTGGCGAAAGTTTCTGGGTTAAAAAGTTTCAATCTAGATTTAATGCACGGTTTGCCAAATCAAACACTTGAGGAAGCCTTAGATGATTTACGACAAGCTATTAAGCTCGCACCACCACATCTTTCTTGGTATCAACTCACCATTGAACCCAACACCATGTTTGCTTACCGTCCGCCTACATTGCCGGATGATGATGAGCTTTGGGATATTTTTGAGCAAGGTCACCAACTTTTAACCGAAGCCGGTTATCAGCAATATGAAACATCCGCTTATGCGAAACCGGGCTTTCAGTGTCAGCATAATTTGAATTATTGGCGATTCGGTGATTATTTGGCGATAGGCTGTGGCGCACATGGAAAACTCACTTTCCCTAATGGTGATATTTTACGTTTTTCTAAAACGAAGCATCCAAAAGGGTATTTGCGAGGGGAGTACCTTTATGAAGAAAAAAACGTGGAAAAAAATGACCGCGCTTTTGAGTTTTTTATGAATCGCTTCCGCTTACTGGAAGCGGTGCCAAAACAAGAGTTTGAGCATTACACGGGGCTTTCGCAAAGTGCGGTCAAAAATCAAATTGATTTTGCCATTCAACAGAATTATATCGTCGAAACACGGGATTCTTGGCAAGTCACCGAACACGGGAAATTGTTCTTGAACGAGCTGTTAGCACTTTTTTTAGATGAATAAAATTTTTTCATCATCACGAATAAATTTTTACACTTGTTTATTTAATAGTGTCGTATTAAAGTAAAGCAAACGTTTACGTTGTTATCCACGATTTAAAAGGGAGAGAAAAATGGACCAATTAGAAATGAAAAAATTAGCGGCACGTGCGGCGTTAAAATATGTTAAGCCCGAGACCATTGTTGGCGTGGGAAGTGGTTCAACAGTGAATTGTTTTATTGAAGCCTTAGGTGAATTAAAAGATCAAATTCAAGGCGCGGTAGCGGCATCTAAAGCCTCAGAAGAATTATTGCGTAAACAGGGCATTGAAGTGTTTAGTGCTAACGATGTATCCAGTTTAGATATTTATGTGGATGGCGCAGATGAAATCAATCCACAAAAAATGATGATCAAAGGCGGCGGTGCGGCACTGACTCGCGAAAAAATTGTGGCCGCTTTAGCGAAAAAATTTATTTGTATCGTGGATTCTAGTAAACAAGTGGATGTGTTAGGTAGCACATTCCCATTGCCAGTAGAAGTGATTCCAATGGCACGTTCACAAGTTGGTCGTAAATTAGTTTCTCTTGGTGGCGCCCCAGAATATCGTGAAGGCGTGGTGACTGATAACGGCAACGTGATTTTAGATGTACATAACTTCGCAATTTTAAATCCAGTGGAA
The DNA here is from genome assembly GCA_902481695.1 of uncultured Haemophilus sp. GTDB lineage: Bacteria > Pseudomonadota > Gammaproteobacteria > Enterobacterales > Pasteurellaceae > Haemophilus_D. Next base: position 2,072 of record CABSXY010000125.1, read on the forward strand.
ATGGAAAAAGAATTGAATAATGTCGCGGGTGTGGTAACAAATGGTATTTTTGCCTTACGTGGGGCGGATATTGTGATTGTCGGTACACCAGACGGCGCAAAAATTATTGATTAATAAAAATAAGGAAGCAAACATGACAAACAAAGTCTCACTCGACAAATCAAAAATTAAATTTGTGCTATTAGAGGGCGTGCACCAAAGTGCATTAGATACCTTACATGCGGCGGGCTACACCAACATTGACTTTTACAAAAAAGCTTTAGATGGTGATGAGCTAAAAGAAGCGATTAAAGATGCCCATTTTATCGGCTTACGTTCGCGTACCCAATTAACTGCTGAAATGATTGAAGCTGCACCGAAGCTTATTGCTATTGGCTGTTTCTGTATCGGTACCAACCAAGTGGATCTTAATGCAGCAAAAATGCGTGGGATTCCAGTATTTAATGCACCGTTTTCTAATACACGTTCTGTGGCTGAATTAGTGTTGGGTGAGATTTTGCTCTTAATGCGCAATATTCCTCAAGCGAATGCAGATGTGCATCGTGGTTTATGGAATAAATCGGCAGTGGGTTCTCATGAAGTGCGTGGAAAAAAATTAGGTATCGTGGGTTACGGCCATATCGGTTCGCAATTAAGTATTATTGCGGAATCTCTAGGGATGGAAGTATATTTCTACGATATTGAAAATAAATTGCCATTGGGTAATGCAAAACAATTACACACACTTGAAGAGTTATTGGGTTCTTGTGATGTGATTTCGCTTCATGTACCAGATTTACCTTCAACTCGTAATTTAATGAGTGCTGAACGTATTGCACAATTAAAACAAGATTCTATTTTGATCAATGCAGCACGTGGTACGGTAGTGGATATTGATGCTTTAGCAGCTGCACTTGAACAAGGTAAAATCCGTGGTGCGGCGATTGACGTATTCCCTGTTGAGCCTGCTTCAATCAATGAAGAGTTTGTTTCTCCACTACGTAAATTTGATAATGTGATCTTAACCCCGCATATTGGTGGTTCGACTGCGGAAGCACAAGAAAACATTGGTTTTGAAGTGGCGGGTAAATTTGTGAAATATTCAGATAACGGTTCAACCCTTTCTTCTGTTAATTTCCCTGAAGTATCCTTGCCAGAACACGTTGGTACAAAACGTTTACTTCATATTCACGAAAACCGTCCTGGTGTATTAAACAAATTGAACCAAATTTTCGTTGAAGCTAATCTCAATATTGCAGCACAATATTTACAAACTGATCCGAAAATTGGTTATGTGGTTGTGGATGTTGAAACAGATGATGCATCACCATTATTAGCGAAACTTCGTGAGATTGAAGGCACAATCAAAGCGCGTGTGTTGTATTAATTTGAAAAATTAAGCAAAAATTGACCGCACTTTGTGTGGGATGGAAAGCAAAATGGGCAAAGTAAGTTATTTTACTTTGCCCATTTTTATTAACTGTTTGCAGATAACATTTATTTGATCATGGCCTTAAATAGATTACGGCGATCAGAATTAAATGTCGGCTGTGCGGTTGGGATGGATAAAACCATACGCAAACAATCTTGTGTGAGTTGAACCGCTTGCTCGTTAGTCAGATTTGGGTCGAGTGGTGAATGTAAGGAGCAACTTAAATATTGCGGTACATTTTCAAGACTACTAACGGTGAAAGTGAGTGCTTTGTAAGGCAGTTGTACAGTGAGTTTATCACCTAATTCACGTGGTTCCCATTGTTGTTGAGGGCCAGGTAGAATCACCACACTCATCATCCATGGTGTTAATACGGTGCCGATCCATTGATCTTCAAATAAAACAAATTTAGGACAGAAACACTCGATGCCTTTGTGATAAAAAGGAAGATCTTGCATTTCAGGTACAATGTTTTGCATTTCGGCAAGGAAAATCTCCGTTGGGTTTTCTTCAAAGCCAGAAACAGAGTTTAAAAGTGCGGTCGAATTTTCAGGTGTTTTTTCGTGTCGATACATGGTTTATTTTTCAATATTAATAATATTAAAGCATAGCAGGCGAAATCTTAAAGAAAGTTCCCCTCTTTCGTAAAGAGGGGTTAGGGGAGATTTAACACTAGTCTCGATTAATTAAGTCAAATCTCCCCCCCCCCTGGTTCCTCTTTTCTAAAGAGGGAAATCTAGAGTTAAGCCGTATTCCTTAATGACTTGATTTAACGTTTCAAAAACCTTTGGCAACACGTTTTTTATCGTTTCCGTTAAACCAATTCCAGATTCTAGCGATTCTGGTTGGATGCCGATGAGACAAAGGTGTTTTGGGAATTCGTCCGTTAATTTCATTGCAGAAAGTACATCACAAATGCCGAGTTGGTGTGGCGAAATTTTGCGAGAGAAAAAAGTGGGTACTTGCTCATCATGTAACACGACAATCTCACCTGGCTGTTTGTTAGCAAGCACGGCATCGACAATAATCAAATGCTCGCGATTTGCCATCGCATCCAGTAATTCCATGCCACAAGTACCACCATCGATGATGTCAAAGTGCGGTTGAATTTCAGGGCGCTTTTCAAGCTCCTGCACCACGCGCACACCTACACCTTCATCGCTTAACAAAATATTGCCGACGCCAAGAATTAACGGCTTCATTACAACACCTTCACTTCAGTCACTTCGCCGTTTTCGGTATTAACTACGTGTACGGCACAGGACATACAAGGGTCGAAAGAGTGAATGGTTCTGACCACTTCTAACGGTTTAGTTGGATCTGCCACCGGTGTACCAATAATGGAAAGCTCATAAGGGCCCATTTGGTCTTGTTCATTACGCGGACCGGCATTCCATGTAGATGGTACAACTGCTTGGTAGTTTTCAATGCGACCGTCTTTGATGACAACCCAGTGAGAAAGCATACCACGTGGTACTTCACCGAAACCAACACCACGGAATTCACCGCTTGCTGGAATATCCGTTTTGATATACGCCGTCATATCACCTTTCGCGATATTATCAATGAGCATTTGCCATTGAGCACTTAAAATGTCGTTGATCGCACAGCAATGCACGGTACGACCGATAATACGCCCAAGGGTAGAATGTAATTGATCGGTAGTTAACGTGTTACCGGTCAATTTTTCATAAATGCCTTTTAATTCATTGAAGTGGTTGACAGTTGGCGTGTCATTCGCAGCCAAACCACACATTAAGTAGGCAAGAGGACCCACTTCAACGACTTTGCCGTAGAAGGTTGGGGCTTTTACCCAAGAGTATTTACCATCATCTTGCCAGCCAGTGTATTTCGGACGAGTTAAACCCGCCCAAGGTTCTAATGGCTCATCATCTTCGTACCAAGCGTGTTTACCACTCTCTTTAATGCCTTTTACAACGAACTCATCTTTTTGTTGGTCGATTGTACGGAAAGTTGATAAATCGCCGTTTTCGATATAACCACCTTTCAACATGAATTTAGAGTTATCTGCATCAATTGGGTATTCAGGTACAGATAAGTAGTTGCCTGATGTTTTACCAAGGCTTAACCATTC
>CABSXY010000126.1 GCA_902481695.1 uncultured Haemophilus sp.
GTGGGCTCTTCAATTATTGATAATCAACCTAAAGAGCCTTCAGTATTGGTGAGCCAATTGGTTGATTATATTAATCATTATTCAGACGATGGCTTGAGGATTGAACAACATCCAATGACGGTATTTAGCCCAAGCAATTTCCAACATGAAGGGAAAATTAACCGCTCTTTTGCGAAAAAATGGTTGCCGATTGCTCAATTCCAAGAACGAAAATGTCATGAATTTGTTGTGCCGATGGGCGAAAATCAAGAGCCAATAACGGAAATTGAACTCGATCGTTTTGTGAGTTTTGTTGAAAATCCAGTGAAATTCTTTTTTGAAAAGCAGCTTGGTGTGTATTTCCGAGATGAAGACGATCGCATTGAAGAAAGTGAAAACTTCACGTTAAATGGTTTGGATCGTTATCGCATTAATAATGAGTTATTGCATTTAGAGGAAGCGCAATTTAACGATTATTTTGCGAAACAGCGAGTGAAAGGCATCATGCCACGCGGCGAGTTTGCGGAGGTTTGTGAGCAAGACATTCGTGCTGATGTATTGGATTTTAAAGAGAAAATTAAGGATTATTCTTCACCACACAGTGAGAGTGTCGATTTTGTGGTGGAAACGGCACAAGGCAATATTCGCTTGTTTGGCTATATGGAGCCATTATTTGGCGATGAAAATCAGATAATCGAATGGCGATTTGCAAAATATAAAGATCGTTATCGTATTCGCCCATGGCTTTATTATCTCATTCAACTGGCGACAAAAGAGAACTCACTGCCACCACGCATTATCGCTAAAGATAAGGATTTAACATTAAAAACAATAGAAAAATCAACCGCACTTGAGAAACTGAAAATGTATGTCGAGGCTTATTTACAGAGCCAACAACAAATTCAGCTCATTCCAACGGAAAATATAGCGAAGTTTATTGAAAAAGATGAAAGTGCGGTCAATTTTGACAATGTTTTAACGAATATCGAATCCCTTGCGAAAAATGATAACTATGGTTATAGAAAACCCGATCCTTATTGGGCAAGGGTATTGGGGCAAACAGAACAATTTAAATCGCAGGATGGTCTTTTGCAGTTGGTGAAAGAAACCACATCCTGGTTTGGAGAAATGTTGTCTTAAAGCGGATCTTCAGATCGAAAAGATCCTGGATTTTTGATAAGATACTGACTTAAGAATAATTTTGAAAAGGATCTAAAATGCGTTGTCCGTTTTGTTCAACTGAAGAAACTAAGGTGATTGACAGCCGTTTGGTTTCTGATGGGTATCAAGTACGTCGTCGTCGGGAATGCGGGAATTGTCATGAACGCTTTACCACCTTTGAAACGGCCGAATTAGTGGTGCCAAAAATTATTAAAAATGATGGGTCACGCGAGCCGTTTAATGAAGATAAATTGCGTAGCGGTATTCAACATGCGTTAGAAAAACGCCCTGTAAGTTCGGATGATGTGGAAAAAGCCATCAGCCATATTATTATCCAATTACGTGCGACAGGTGAGCGCGAAGTGCCAAGTCATCTCGTGGGTAAATTAGCCATGAATGAGCTGAAAGAATTAGATAAAGTGGCGTATATCCGTTTTGCATCCGTTTACCTGAGCTTTGATAATATCAATGAATTTACTAAAGAAATTGAAAGCTTAAAGGATTAATATGAGTGACACCTTTTCCCCTGATGACATGAAATTTATGCAATTGGCTCTTGAGCTCGCGGCAAAAGGGCAGTACACCACCGCGCCGAATCCGTCCGTAGGATGTGTGTTAGTTAAAAACGGTGAAATTGTCGGGAAAGGGTTTCATTTTAAAGCCGGTCAGCCTCATGCAGAACGTGTGGCGTTGGCCGATGCCGGTGAGAAAGCGAAAGGTGCAACTGCGTATGTGACGCTTGAGCCCTGTTCTCATTATGGCCGTACACCGCCTTGTGCATTAGGTTTAATTGAAGCGGGTGTCAGTCGAGTTGTAGCGGCTATGGCGGATCCTAATCCTCAAGTGGCTGGCAAAGGCTTAAAAATGTTAGCCGATGCAGGCATACCAAGTGCGGTCAATTTATTGAACGAACAAGCAGAAGCCTTAAATAAAGGTTTTCTCAAACGCATGCGAACGGGCAAGCCTTATGTGCAGCTGAAATTAGCCATGAGTTTAGATGGGCGAACAGCCATGGCGAGCGGTGAAAGCAAATGGATTACAGGTGACGTAGCTCGTGCGGATGTACAAAAAATGCGAGCCAAAGCGACCGCACTTTTATCAACCAGTGCCACCGTGTTAGCCGATGATCCAAGCTTGAACGTGCGTTGGAATCAATTCCCCGATGATCTAAAAGCGGAATATGCTGAAGATACTGTGCGTCAGCCTATTCGCATAATCTTAGATTCTAAAAATCGAGTTCAACCAAACCATCAATTATTCCATACCCATTCGCCAGTTTGGCTTGTGGGTTCAATTCCACGAGATATGTCTGTATTCCCTGATTTCTGTGAGCAAATTTTACTGCCAGAAAACTATGATTTCGATATGTTGATGACAGAATTAGGTAAGCGACAAGTAAATTCCATTTGGGTTGAAGCCGGCGCTAATTTAGCGGGTAGCTTGATTGAACAACATGCTGTAGATGAATTAATTATTTATGTTGCCCCGAAACTCTTGGGAGATAACGCTCGAGGATTATGCCAACTCCCGCATTTGGAAAAACTTGCGGATGCCCCATTGTGGCAACTGCAAGAATGTGAAAGAATTGGGGAGGATTTAAAGCTCAGTTATTTACCTAACTTATTAATAAAAGAATAAAAAATGTTTAAAAAACTTTTCCACTCCGCCCTTTGGGGGCTTGCTGCGGCAGGTGTGATTTTATTTGCCGTTCCTAAGCTCAATAACAGCAGCCTTTTCTCTGCTGATGATATCGTTTCATTCAATAGTGCAGTGAGAATTGCTTCGCCTGCCGTGGTAAACGTGTATAACCGCTCTTTTTCTTCTGCCAGCATTAATGATAGCGATCAATTACAGGTAAATAACTTAGGTTCTGGCGTGATTATGACCAAAGACGGTTATATTCTTACCAATAAACACGTTATCCAAAATGCCGATCACATTGTGGTGGCACTGCAAAACGGCAATATTTATGAAGCAAATTTAATTGGTTCGGATAATTTGACGGATCTTGCGGTATTAAAAATCAAAGCAACCAATCTTTCTACCATTCCACAAAATAAAGAACGTCAAGTACGAGTTGGGGATATTGCTCTGGCTATTGGTAACCCGTATAACCTCGGTCAAAGTGTTTCCCAAGGGATTATCAGTGCGGTAGGGCGTAGTGCCGTAGGGGATTCTTTAGGTCGTCAAAACTTTATTCAAACAGATGCATCTATTAACCGTGGTAACTCTGGTGGAGCGTTGATTAATTCAGCTGGCGAATTAGTGGGTATCAGCACGTTAAGTATTGGTAAAACAGCTAATGAAATTGCAGAAGGGTTAAATTTTGCGATTCCAATCAGTATTGCAAACGATGTATTGTATAAAATTATTCGTGATGGCCGCGTGATTCGTGGTTATTTTGGGGTACAAAGTGAAATCACAGCTAACTCAAACGGCGGTATCGTGATTACCGGCGTGACAGCGAATAGTCCTGCCGCCAAAGCAGGCATCCAAGTGGGGGATGTGATTTTACGTTTAAATAAACAAGATAACTTATCTATTCGTGAAATGATGCAAATTATTAGTGATACTAAACCGAATACAGAAGTTATTGTTACTGTTTCTCGCTTAGGTAAAGTGATTGATCTCCCTGTAGTTATTGAAGAGTTACCATCTAACTAAGGATATATTGTGGAAGTTAAAACGAGTCACTTTTTTGCCTGTTTAGATCGTCTTCGTTTAATTCAGCGTTGGTCATTGATGCGCAATATTGAAAAGGAAAACTTAGCAGAGCATAGTCTGCAAGTTGCTTTTGTGGCACAGGCTTTAGCCATTATTAAAAATCGCTTTTTTGGTGGTGAAGTCAATCCTGAACGTATTGCAGTGATGGCGATGTATCATGATACTTCTGAAATTTTTACTGGTGATTTGCCGACCCCAATTAAGTATTTCAATTCTGAAATTACTCATGCTTACAAAGACATTGAAGCGGCTGCAGAATTGCATTTAATTAGTTTGCTCCCGACTGAATTGCAAGAGAGTTTTGCACCATATTTAGATAGTGAGCAATTTAGCCCAGAAGAAAAGCATTTAGTAAAACAAGCGGATTTGATTTGTGCGTATATTAAAGCTCAATTTGAATTAGAGCATGGTAACCATGAATTTAAAACAGCCAAAAAACGCTTAGAAAATCTAATGGAACAATGGCACAGTCAAGAAATGGATTATTTTTTACAGGTCTTTTTGCCGAGTTTTGGGCGTTCGATTGATGAGATTGCGTTATAAGCGAAAATAAAAAAAGTGCGGTTAATTTTGACCGCACTTTCTGTTTCGAGGATTATTTCAATGTTGCTAAAATAATCTGTTCAGGATCTACGTGTAACCACACTTCTTGTCCTACTTTCCAACCATCTTTGCTATGAATACTCGCACAAAATTCAATTGAGCTGTCCTTTATTTGCAGAATCGCTTCTTCATTCTGCATAGAAAGAATGGTTGCTTGGAAAAGGTTGTTTTTTTCTTCTAATGTAGTAGCACTCACCTTCACCCAAGGCGCTTTAAACATCACCATCACTTCTTTTTCAGTAATGAGTTTTAGACGTTCAGCACTGCGTAGCGTGATCGAAACGTGTAATGGATGGGCTAAATCCTGAATATTGACCGCAACGATACAACGGGAATCCACAATATGTTGGCTTAAAACTTTACCGAAAAATTGATTGCGTGCGCTACTTTGTAAGGAGAATTTTGCTGTCGCTGAAAGTAAGCTGTTGAGTGGAATCGTCTCATCTTGCAAAATATGGAAGGCGTGTTCTTGTGTTTGTTCGAGCAAATCATAAAGCTGCAGTAAACGCTCAGCATAAGTGGTTAATGACGTACCGCCACCATTTTTTCCACCAATATTACGTTCTAAAAGTGGTTTTGGGCTGATTTTATTCATCGCCTCAAGGTGATCCCACGCACTTTTATAGCTCACTTTGGCATTTTTGGCCGCTTGATTAATTGAGCCACATTCTTTAATTTCTTTTAAGAGGCGAACACGTTTTGGATCAATAAATAATTCTTGATGAAGTTTGATCGTTAGTAAAATTTCAGTTTGTTTCATCATCTCCTCCTAATACATAATTCTACTTATTTTACTTGATTTTTGTTTTTTTCTGTATGCTTATTTTAAAATTCAAGTTATAATTTTGCCGTAGTATATTTTTTTACATATAGTTTCATTTATATAGGAGATAAATAATGAAATTAACTAAATTTGCAACCGCACTTTTAATTGCGGGTATGGGTGTATCTTTTGCTGCATCAGCAAAAGTGACTGTGTTTGCAGCAGCTTCAATGACTGATGCGTTAAAACAAATTGCGGATCAATATCAAACTGAAAAGCCAAATAATACCGTTGTTTTCTCTTTTGCTTCTTCTTCCACCCTTGC
>CABSXY010000127.1 GCA_902481695.1 uncultured Haemophilus sp.
GCAATTTCCATTGCCAGCATTTGCTCAAATTGCATACGGGAAAGACCAAGCTCTTCGGCTACCACATAAAGCACTTCTTTTTCTGACTCATGTAATTGAGAATCAGCAAAGGCAGCCTGCACTTGCACGTGTAAGAACATTCTCAGTAAATCAGCACGTTGTCCGCATCCAATGCGGAATTCACGAATCACCTGGCGTAAAGGGAAATCGGCTTCTTTACCGCGACGAAAGGCCTCTTGAGCGAGTTTGCGATGGCTCTCATCTAATTGCATCTGGTTCATCAACTGATTGGCCAGTTGAATATCTTCTTCCGTCACACGACCTTTGGATTTACTTAAATGTCCAAGTACCGCAAAGGTAGTTTGCATAAAGAGCGCTTGTCGGGTTGTTTTTTTCTTAAAAAAGCTAGAGTTAACCGAACCAAGCTCATAGAGTTTTTTATCTGCGATAGAGCCTAAAATTAGTCCAGCGATAGCGCCGAAAAAGCCCCCCCATTTAAAACCGAGAAAAACGCCAATAATCTTTCCAAAAAAATACATTCTCTTCCCCTAAAGTGCGGTCAAAAGGTCTTTTGACAATAATGGGCAGACGCAAATGTCTGCCCTTACATTAATATGGCTTTATTCTTATTTTTCAAGTGATGAATTACACACCATAACTTTCACGATAAGCCCGCATCGCAGGTAAATATTGCTGATAATCGGGTTCTTTTTCAATGAATTGCATTAAATCATCTAAATCAATAATGGAAAGCACTTGGCATTGGTAGTCTCGTTCTACTTCTTGGATGGCAGACAGTTCCCCTTTGCCTTTTTCCTGACGATTTAATGCAATAAAGACAGCGGCTAATTTCGCGTGATTGGCTTCAAGAAGCGCCATGGATTCACGAATGGCTGTGCCGGCGGTGATGACATCATCGACTAATAATACATTGCCAGTTAATGGGCTACCGATCAAATTACCGCCTTCACCGTGATCTTTCGCTTCTTTACGATTAAAGCAAACAGGCGTATCACGGTTAAATTGATTGAATAGTGCAATGGAAACGCTCGTCGCAATCGGAATACCTTTGTAGGCAGGTCCAAAAATGACATCAAAATCGACCGCACTTGATTGAATTGCTTTCGCGTAGTATTCACCTAAGCGAGCAAGATCTGCGCCAGTACTAAACAACCCAGCATTGAAAAAATAAGGACTTTTTCGACCTGATTTTAGTGCAAACTCGCCAAATTTAAGCACGTTACGGCTCAAGGCAAATTTAATAAATTCGATTTTGTAGCTTTCCATTTTTTGTTCCTATAAACCTAATGCTTCACGTTGTGCAGCGAAGATTTGTTCGCAGCCTTGTTTTGCTAAGCCTAATAAGGTGAGTAATTCTTCGTGGCTGAATGGTTCGCCTTCTGCAGTACCTTGCACTTCGATCATGCGGCCATCTTCCATCATCACAACGTTCATGTCTGTTTCAGCGGCTGAATCTTCTACATATTCCAAATCACACACGGCTTCACCTTCAACAATTCCAACCGAAATCGCCGCAACCAGACCTTTGATTGGATTGGTTTTTAATGTGCCGTTAGCGATTAAACCGTTGATGGCATCACATAATGCCACTGCGGCACCGGTGATGGAGGCTGTTCTTGTACCGCCATCCGCTTGAATCACATCGCAGTCTAAGGTAATAGAACGTTCGCCAAGGGCCTCTAAGTCAACCATTGCACGCAATGAACGTGCGATTAAACGTTGAATTTCCATGGTGCGTCCACCTTGTTTGCCTTTTGCCGCTTCACGTTGCATACGGCTGTGTGTAGAGCGAGGTAACATGCCATATTCTGCTGTCACCCAACCTTGATTCTGTCCTTTTAAGAAACGCGGTACGCTTTCATCAACACTCGCCGTACATAAAACTTTAGTATCACCAAATTCCACTAATACTGAGCCTTCAGCATGTTTCGTGTAATTACGGGTGATTTTAATTGGACGAGGCTGATGATTTTCACGATTATTTGGACGCATTCTGAATTCCTTTATTTTATTGATAAAAAAGCGTGCTTATTTTAGCACGCTTTTTAGTGTTTTATGGATTTGCTTGTTCAAACTCACGAATTTTATTAAACACATCTTGTAAATCTGTACCATAGTTAATTTTTTGCAATTCAGGCACAGAGTTAGATTTTACTAACATTCTTAGTGGTTGGAATTGCATATTGCACAAGTAGATTTGTTGATGTGGCAACATATGCTGTACAAAATGAGTGAGAGCATGAATGCCCCCAGTATCAAGCACTGTCACAGCATCGCATTGCAACACAATATGTTTGATCTCGTGAACCGTATGGACGGTTTTATCATGCAAATCCGCAAAGAGTTTATCCGCCGCAGCAAAGAATAGTGGACCGCTGATACGATAAGCTAATACATCATTTAAATCTTCTGGTGCAGGTTGTTCAATCGCTTTTGTCATTTCTGCAATGGTGCGGATAAATAAGAGACTCGCTAATAATACGCCGACAGAGATGGCGATCACCATATCAAATAACACGGTGAGAATTAAGCAAGTGAACAACACAGCAATTTCATTTTTTGTTGAGCGACGCGCCAAACGAATAATTTCAGGTACATTTGCCATATGCCAAGCTACCATTAATAGCAATGCAGCCATAGAAGAGAGTGGCAAATAAGACAGGGCATTCGCAAAGAATAATAGCGAGAATAAAACTAAGAGTGCATGAATTACACTGGCTATTGGTGATACCGCTCCAGATTTTACATTGGCTGCGGAACGTGCAATTGCCGCGGTTGCCGTAATGCCGCCTAAGAATGGTGAAATAATATTACCTAAACCTTGGGCGAGTAATTCATTATTGGAATGATGTTTGGTATCCGTCATATTATCTAAGATGACCGCACAAAGTAGCGATTCAATCGCGCCTAATACAGCCATTGAAAAGGCGGCAGGCAAGATATCTTGTATGCGATCAAAATTCCAATTGATGACGTCACCTTGTGCATTAGGAATATTCCAAGGTAAGGCAAATTCAGGCAAGACATTAGGGATACCATGTCCTGTTGTACCGTCAGATAAGGTATATTGGAATGCCGTACCAATAGTTTCAACCGAGAAACCGAATTGTCCTAAGGCTAATGCTAATGCCATGAGTGTCCCAATAATGACCGCAGGTAAATGACCTGGCACGGGTAAACGAAGCTTATGCCATTGGGTGAGTACAAATAAGGTGATCACGCCAACCGCAGTATCTGCCCAGTTAATCGTCGGAAGTGCGGTCAAAATAGCTTGCACTTTTTCAATATAGTGAGGTGGCATCTGAGCAATGTCTAAACCTAAGAAATCTTTGATTTGCAAGGTTCCGATAGTGATCCCAATTCCGCAGGTAAAGCCAAGTGTAACGGGGAGAGGGATGTACTCAATTAGTCGTCCCAATCGAGACAACGCCATGATGACTAAAATAATTCCAGAAAGTAGCGTTGCCATGAGTAACCCGCTGAGCCCAAATTGTTGGGTGACGGGATATAAAATTACAACAAATGCGGCGGTTGGACCGGAAATATTAAAACGCGATCCACCGGTTAACGCAATTACGATACCTGCTACGATAGCGGTATAAAGACCGTGTTGTGGTGGAACACCGCTGGCGATTGCCAAGGCCATGGAGAGGGGAATCGCAATGACGCCCACGGTGAGACCCGCGATAATATCTTTAATCAATTTTTGTTTTCCGTAACCTTCACGGAAAGATTCTTTCAATGCGCTAAATGGTTTTACGGCCAAAAACACATTTTTAGAAAAGAGTAATTTGATTTGCATAAAAATACGACGATAGAAAAGAGATAAGTTTATATTTTAGCTAAAAGGAATAGGATTTTTTATGTTCTAGCTCAAAAAACTTGACTAATCTTAGATAAATCTTTATATTTCACGCACTTCAAAACGGTGAGATGTCCGAGTGGTTGAAGGAGCACGCCTGGAAAGCGTGTATGTGCGAAAGTGCATCGGGGGTTCGAATCCCCCTCTCACCGCCATTCAAATGTTTTCTTTTCTGAATTTAAAACTGTCTTTTAAACTAATCATTTTGAGATCTAGAATTTACGCTAATTTTTTTGTAAAAAATATGTGTTGAATTGATTATTTTCGCTATAAAAGCAATTAGAAAAATAATGACAGACTAAAATGAGTAATGGCACGCCCTAAAGGATTCGAACCTTTGACCCACGCCTTAGAAGGGCGTTGCTCTATCCAGCTGAGCTAAGGGCGCATTTCAAGGGTTACATCTTTTGTATGGAATTTCGAGGAAAATATAAAAGAAGTGGTCGGCGAGATAGGATTTGAACCTACGACCCACTGGTCCCAAACCAGTTGCGCTACCAAGCTGCGCTACTCGCCGACGATTGAGCACAATTATAGTGAGCTTTTCTTTTCAGTCAATTAATTTTTTAGATTCCTCTTTCAATTGCTCAAAATTATTCCAGTTTTTCAACCGCACTTTTGTTGCCTTTGTAAAATAAGGCGTTGTCAGTTAAAATAGCAAACGTTTACTTAATGCCATCTTGAGGAAAAAACGCATGACTGCTCAAATTATTTCAGGTACTGAACTATCAAAAAAAATCAAATCGGATGTTGCCAATAAAATTGAACATTATCGTGCTCAAGGTAAACGTGCACCAGGACTTGCGGTAATTTTGGTGGGGGCAGATCCCGCTTCTCAAGTCTATGTCGGCAGTAAACGAAAAAGTTGTGAGGAAATCGGGATGGTTTCAAAGTCCTATGATTTACCTGAAACCACTTCGGAAGCAGAACTACTGCAACTGATAGATCAATTGAATGCGGATGAAACGATTGATGGTATTCTTGTGCAACTTCCATTGCCTGAACAAATTAATAGCACATCAGTAATTGAGCGTATTAACCCTGAAAAAGATGTGGATGGTTTCCACCCTTATAATGTGGGGCGTTTATGTCAGCGTATTCCAACTTTACGCGCTTGCACCCCTTATGGCGTGATGAAATTATTAGAAACCACAGGCATTGATTTACACGGTAAACATGCCGTGATCGTCGGCGCATCAAATATTGTGGGGCGCCCAATGTCACTTGAATTATTATTGGCAGGCGCTACAGTCACAGTGACACACCGTTTTACCAAAGATTTAGAGCATCATATTCGTCAGGCGGATGTTTTAGTGGTAGCTGTGGGTAAACCTCGTTTTATTCCAGGCGATTGGATTAAAGAAGGGGCAACGGTCATTGATGTGGGGATTAACCGTATCAATGGTAAATTAGTCGGTGACGTGGAATATGATGTGGCGATACAAAAAGCGGCTTATATTACACCAGTACCGGGTGGAGTAGGACCAATGACGGTTGCCATGCTGATGTTTAATACACTTTATGCTTATGAGCATAACAATCAATTGGTTTAAGAAATGAAAAAAGTGCGGTTAAATTTAACCGCACTTTTGCATTAATGTAATTTCAATCTTGGTTTTAAATAGTGGTTAAGTTTATCCACTAAAATAATCAAGCCAATCTTAATACATC
>CABSXY010000128.1 GCA_902481695.1 uncultured Haemophilus sp.
TGGTGGCAAAGAAAACATCGCCACAGCAGCACATTGTGCAACGCGTTTACGTATTGTGCTAAACGATGAAAGCAAAGTGGACAAAGAAGGTATTGATAACATTGAAGGCGTGAAAGGGCAGTTTGCTGTCGCCGGTCAATATCAAATTATCTTTGGTTCAGGCACAGTGAATAAAGTCCATGCTGAACTCACCAAATTGCTTGGTATCGGCGATGTGAGCAAAGCTGAAGTGGCTGAAGCGGCATCAGGCAATCAAAACTTATTGCAACGTTTGGTGAAAGGGTTAGCGGATATTTTCGTGCCAATCATCCCGGCAATCGTCGCAGGCGGTTTGTTAATGGGTATTCACTCAATGCTTACAGCGAAAGGTTTCTTCGTCGATGAATTAAGCGTGATTGATATGCACCCAGGTCTTGCGGATTTGATGGATTTTATTAACACCATCGCGAATGCACCGTTTGTGTTCTTACCAGTATTACTTGGTTTCTCTGCGACCCGTAAATTTGGCGGTAACCCATTCTTAGGGGCTGCTCTTGGGATGTTATTAGTTCACCCTGCATTAGCAGATGGTTGGAACTACGCATTAACCCTTGCTCAAGGCAAAATCCAATACTGGAATGTATTCGGTCTTGAAATTGAAAAAGTCGGCTATCAAGGTACCGTTATCCCAACATTAGTTTCTGCTTGGGTATTAGCAACCTTAGAAAAAACCTTCCGTAAGTTTGTACCTTCTTACTTAGATAACCTTATTACCCCATTATTCTCGCTCTTTATTGCGGGCTTTTTAGCATTTACTGTAATTGGTCCAATCGGTCGTGAAGCGGGGTCATTAATTGCATCAGGCTTAACTTGGTTATATGACACCTTAGGCTTCGTGGGTGGCGCAATCTTCGGGGCATTCTACGCACCAATCGTGATCACGGGCATGCACCAAACCTTCATTGCGGTTGAAACGCAATTATTGGCTGAAATGGCAAATACAGGCGGTACATTCATTTTCCCAATCGCCGCAATGTCAAACATCGCACAAGGTGCAGCCTGTTTAGGTGTGGCTGTCGCATTAAAAGATCCAAAAGTACGCGGTTTAGCGGTACCATCTGGTATTTCTGCATTATTAGGGATTACTGAACCGGCAATGTTCGGGGTGAACTTACGCTATCGTCAGGCTTTCTTTGCGGCGATGATTGGTTCAGGCCTAGCGAGTGCCTTTATCGCGTTCTTTAATGTAAAAGCCATTGCATTAGGGGCAGCAGGTTTCTTAGGTATCCCATCGATCAAACCGGATAGCCTTGCGATGTATAGCATCGGTATGGTGATTTCATTTGTGGTGGCATTCACGCTTTCAGTCGTTTTCGTGAAACGCGCACAAGCAAAAGCATAATTGAAATAAAAAAGAAAAAGCACGAGTTTAAGCTCGTGCTTTTTTGTTTCGAAAAACGCGTCTAAAAATGGCCGCACTTTCAGTGAGAATTAGCCTTCTCGACAGTTTAACCAAGTGCTTTTCATGCCTTGATTATTCTTATAGTACACAGAATTATTTTCACGAGCGATTAAATCAACATAACTGCCATCAATCGGCTCATAAGAGCGATAAATCACTTCAAAGCGGTTTCCGAGAGCATTTAAGGTGCGATTTTCCACATGATCAAACGGCACGGCTTTTCCACCGTCTAATTGGAAATAAATACCAAAGTTATCTTTCATGCGACTTTCTCTTGAAAGCGGGAAGTAAGTGGTTAAATAAGAATTTGAACCCGTTTCTGAATTACGGCAAGAATAGTAATA
Source organism: uncultured Haemophilus sp. (assembly GCA_902481695.1). Lineage (GTDB taxonomy): Bacteria > Pseudomonadota > Gammaproteobacteria > Enterobacterales > Pasteurellaceae > Haemophilus_D. Next base: position 1,786 of record CABSXY010000128.1, read on the forward strand.
ACGTTTGTAATCTTTCGGATTGTTTAATTCCGCTTGGCTAATGTTATTTTTAAGGTATCGTGTTTTAACGGTTTTCTTTGGTTGTTGTGTTGTGGTACAAGCAAACAACCCTACGAATGCAGCCGTGAGTAATGCTATTTTGAATTTATTCATTGATAAAGTTCCGAGAGTAGAGTGAATGAGAAAGGGAGTATGATAGCGGAAATTGGGGATAGTGCAAGGGATAGAGTTGCCTATCTTGATAGTATATTAGTTCTTATCTAAATTTATATAAAAAGTCTATCTTGACCATAGGTCAATTATTTTTAGAGATGTTTTATATATTGAATATAAAGGAAGTAATGCAATGATGAAAAATATAATGAGTTGGGTATATACCATGTTTTCAGTCAAAGTATTACAAATTATTGAGCAAGAAAACTCAGGGGAGTTCACCAAAAAATTAAGGAAGTCTGCAACCTTATCTCCTAGTATTTCAATAAATTTAATTATTGATGAGTTATTAGAAGCTCTTAAAATAAAAAATGAACTACCAATAAATAAAATTAGAGGTAGAGGAATATATTTAAGCATAGTATCTAATAAGTTATTTGTTTTTTGTTTAATTATGATTGCAGAGAAAATAATTGCAAAAATTAATATAATAGAAAAGAAAATAATTCCTATCTTTCCAGTAAAACAGTAAAGTATGAAAGGAGATATTAAAGCGATAGCAATATACATTAATGTTTGTAATACTTTAACGATGAGAAGAAGTTTTTTCCAGTTTTTCATATTAATTAGTATATTTTGTATAGCAGGATGGTTCCTGCTATACATTATTTAGTAATAAAGTATGGTCAATTTCTGATAAATCTTACTTCATCGCCACACCCAACCATTTCAACATCTCTCTCTCATCCCAACCTTTACGTTTGGCATAATCTTGAGCTTGGTCTTCATCAATGCGACCTAAGGTGAAATAGTTACTTGCAGGGTGGGTGAAGTACCAACCACAGACAGAAGCTGCCGGCCACATGGCGTAGCTTTCGGTGAGTTTCATGCCGATGCGTTGTTCCACTTCTAATAAATCCCAAATCAAGGCTTTTTCGGTATGTTCAGGGCAGCTTGGATAACCCGGTGCAGGGCGGATACCGACATAGTTTTCATTGATTAAACCTTGATTGTCGAATTCTTCTTGCGTGTAACCCCAAATGCGGGTACGGAGCTCAAAGTGCAAGTATTCTGCCATAGCCTCTGCTAAGCGGTCGCCTACAGCTTGTAGCAAGATAGCGTTGTAGTCATCGCCTGCCGCTTTATAGCCTTCCACTAACTCCATTTCTTCAATTCCCGCACAGACGGCAAACATGCCCATCCAGTCTTTTTTGCCGCTTTCGCGATCGGCAATAAAGTCGCTTAAGGCAAAGTTAAATGGGCTTTTGCTGTTTTTGCCACGTTCGGTTTGTTGGCGTAAGCCGTAAGCGGTGCCAATTTGTTGTGTGCGTTCTTCATCAGCGAAAAGCACCACATCATCGCCCACACGTTCGGCAGGGAAAATACCTAAAATACCACTTGGGTTGAGCTTGTGGTTTTGCTCTAATTCATCTAAGACCACTTGCGCATCGTTCCACACTTTGCGTGCTTCTTCGCCGCCTTCCGGATAATCAAAGGCATCAGGATAGCTACCCATTAACCCCCAAATTCGGAAGAATGGCGACCAGTCGATAAATTTACGTAATGTGGCAATCGGTACGTTTTTAAATTCCACAATACCGGTTTGGTTTGGTTTTGGTGGCACGTAATCGGCCCATTCACCGCTAAAGCCATCAAAGCGATTTGCGCGAGCTTCTTCAATGCTGAGCTGTTTACGCAGTGGTTTACGGTTAGAGAAAGATTGCTGAATCTTCTCATAATCCTTTTTAAACTGTTCCCATAATTCTGCACGGCTTTCAGGATTCATTAATGTCGCACACACCGTCACCGCACGGGAGGCATTAGAGGTATAAAATACGCCGTGTTCTTTATATTTTGGATAAAGTTTAATCGCCGTATGTTCTTTAGAGGTGGTTGCACCGCCAATCATCACAGGCAGATTTAAACCTAAACGAGTCATTTCACCTAAGAAGTATTCCATCTCATCTAAAGAAGGAGTAATCAAACCACTTAATGCGATGATGTCCGCTTTTTCATCAATAGCGGTTTGAATGATTTTGTCCGCTGGCACCATGACGCCCAAGTCAATCACTTCAAAGTTATTACATTGCATTACTACGCTTACGATATTTTTACCGATATCGTGCACGTCGCCTTTTACAGTCGCAATCACCACTTTACCGTTGCTTGAGCCTTTTTGTTTGGTGGCGTTGATAAACGGCTCTAAATACGCCACGGATTGTTTCATTACGCGTGCAGATTTCACCACTTGCGGCAGGAACATTTTACCGTCACCGAATAAATCGCCGACTACGTCCATGCCCGCCATCAACGGGCCTTCAATCACATCTAATGGACTTGGCAATGTTTGGCGAGCTTCTTCAGTATCTTCCACAATATAAGTGGTAATCCCTTTCACCAGCGCGTGTTTTAAACGTTCTTCAACCGGCCAAGTGCGCCATTCAGCCACAGAATCGACCGCACTTTCATCGTTGCCTTGGTTACGATATTTTTCTGCAATATCGAGTAGTTTTTCGGTGGCATCTGGGCGGCGGTTTAATACCGCATCTTCCACAATTTCACGTAATTCAGGATCGAGATCGTCATAAATTGCGAGCTGCCCCGCATTCACAATCCCCATATCCATGCCTTGTTTGATGGCGTGATAGAGGAAGACAGCGTGAATGGCTTCACGCATCACGTTGTTACCACGGAATGAGAAAGACACATTCGACACCCCGCCCGAGATTTTCGCGTGCGGTAGGGCACGTTTAATACGACCTGTGGCATTGATAAAATCCACACCGTAGTTGTTGTGCTCTTCAATCCCTGTACCGATGGCAAAAATATTCGGGTCGAAAATAATGTCTTCTGGTGGAAAGCCTACGTGGTTCACCAAAATGTTATAGGCACGGGTACAGATTTCCACTTTGCGATCTTCAGTATCCGCTTGACCCACTTCGTCAAATGCCATGACCACCACAGCTGCACCGTATTTACGCACCAGTTTAGCGTGTTCGATAAAAATTTCTTCGCCTTCTTTCAACGAGATGGAGTTCACAATCGGTTTACCTTGTACCGACTGCAAGCCCGCCTCAATCACTTCCCATTTGGAGGAGTCGATCATCACAGGCACTTTGGCAGCATCCGGTTCCGTCGCCATAATATTAAGGAAACGGGTCATGCATTTTTTGCTGTCTAGCAAAGCTTCATCCATATTGATGTCGATCACTTGCGCCCCGTTTTCCACTTGGTCGATGGCAATTTCAATGGCTTCGGCAAATTTGTCTTCTTTAATTAAGCGTTTGAATTTCGCTGAACCTGTCACGTTATTACGTTCACCCACGTTCACGAATAGGCTTTCATCATCAATATTGAGTGGCTCTAAGCCCGATAAACGCATCGCAGTTTTAATTTCAGGCAATTTACGCGGTGCAATACCTTGCATTGCATCGGCAAAGGCTTTGATATGCTCTGGCGTTGTACCACAACAACCACCGACAATGTTCACAAAGCCACTTTCAGCCCATTCTTTAAGGTGTGCGGCCATCTCTTCTGCACCTAAATCATAGCCACCAAAGGCATTTGGTAAGCCTGCATTTGGGTGAACAGACACATAGGTTTCG